>JAITTF010000223.1 GCA_031287215.1 Bacteroidales bacterium | reverse complement strand
CCGCCTTTCCCCATTTTTGCCCTCCCAAGCTTTGGGAAAAGTATATACCTTTACTCATTACGTTGCAACAAAGTCCCTTTATACTGATAATAATCACGACTTACATCAACAATTATTGCAGTCGCAACTGACGATGGGTCTCTATTATTGATATTTGACTTTGCATCAAAAATCCAGCCAAATATATCTTTTAAACTATATCTACTACTTTCATCTTTAAAAGGAGGGAATTGTTTTACGTCCAATTTTTGACCGGATATGCTTCTATAAATAGTCGCATTGCCAATAAATATAATAGTAATACGGGTTTCATTGTTAAAATAATTTTTGTTCAACTTTTCATAAAAGTTTTTACGATCAGCCGCATATTCAGAGTTCTTATCAACTATAACTACCAGCAAGGCATAATTCATTTAATATTATTAACTAATCCGTTGATATATATAAGCAAAATGATATTTTATGTATAGTGTCTGATAAACAATACACATATACTTTGAACATTTTAGGGATTTATTAATTAAATTGACAACTACAACGACAAGTATCTTCAAGTTCAATATATACACTATCCTTCACTTAATTTTTTTAGCAAGAGCATCTATTAGACAATTATATAGTGCATTTAAGGTTGGACGTTCTTGGGGATTATCAGATAAGCCTAATAATACTTTATCTGAAAATCCATCACTAATTTTTTCTGCTACTTTCTCTTGAGCATACTTTGAAGAAATAATAGATGATCGGTGTTCTCCGTCATGATATAGTCTTGTAATTGCCAAACATATTTTATATACATCAGTTTCTTTATTTTGTATCTTTGTGGTTATTTCTAAAGACATTTTTTTATTCGGGTCAACATTAGCTGGTAATCCAAGTAATTCAGCCATAGCTTTTTTAGATTCTGGCGGTTCCCATTCAGGTGAATGTAATTGTTTTAATGGATGTGTATTTTTAACTATTCTAACTGAATCGGTATCTATAAACAAAGGCCGATTTTTAGCTTGATCATTACTATCGATATACAAAAGGATATTATTGGGACTTAAATCACCTAAAACAATATCTTCTTCATGTAAAACAGTAAGTATTTTTAGCAAAGAGGATATTAACCGTGCCATTCCTTTATCGCTTATTCGAGGCAAATTATTATTTAACCGAAATTCATTTGGTTGTAAAATAAAATCAAAACTGGAGAGAACCCTTTTGCTGCCCATTAAAGGAATATTTACATTAGTGTAAAACATATCCGGTATAAGGTGCATTATATAACCACAGATTCTACCATTTTCATAGATTAATCGTAACGGCCATGTAGTGTATTGATTAAGAATTGTTTTGTGGTCGTCTGATACTCGATTTTTTATACTGATAAGTTCATCTAAATAATACTCAACCGCAGTTTCATTACCGGATAAATGTTCACTCTTATATTTTTTTAGTGCTACAGCAGTTTTATATAAATTACCTGGCGGAATCTTATATATATACGCTTGACTACCACCTCCAATTTTAAGTGTTCCTTTTATTTCAGATAATTCTTTTTTTTCCATAAAATTATTTTACCTCCAAAATATCATTTAATTAGTACTACTGTACGATCATCATTTGCTTCACGGAAAGCTACACTTGAATACATAAGAAATTGTACTAGAGTTTCACATTTAGGAAAAGCCTTTTGAAAAAAACCGCCAATTAGAGTATTACCATTTCTAATAATATCCCCCAATCCATCGGTAACCAGTAATAAACAGTCGCCTGAACATAACTCGCCAGATTGGATTGAAAATGTTTCTGGTTTAAATGGAAGAGGGGACACAGCATTAGATACAACTTCGCCTTTTCTTTCTTTACCAGTTTTAACAACCTTCCAGCCTCTATTTTCATTTAAAATATATGCTGAACCATCACCTGCAACAGAAACATGGACGAATTTTCTTTTTTTAGACTCGGGTGTCTTTTTAGTTTGCACTATTACGTATTCTAATGTTGCCGCCCATTGATCGGCAAAGGTGCTTAAGTCTATTTTTTCAATATCAATGTTTGATTGGATAATGCTACGTGCTGCGTTTTTACAATACGCGATAGAGATTTCAACTAATTGTTTACTTAAATTATTCCAAAAATCATTTTCAAAACTCATCTTATTATTTCGTAAATTATCTGCTACTACAAGTATAGTCTGGCGAACCATATAATCTGCAAATGCATGTGGGCGTTTAGATGATGACACACCATCTGCAATTGATGCTATAAGCCAGTTGTCTTCATTTAAATCAACTTCGCTTCCAATTGCGTAAGCATCTTGACGAACAGTTTCGAGACCATAATGTAAACTTCCCCGCATTGATGTAGCCATTATTGTTAAATCATCTATCTGAGCAATATCAGAAATCCAGTCACTACGATGGGAGATTTTATTTGGCTGTTTTGCCATACGTGGAATTTCTATAACAGCCCCTTTCTCCTCACCTATAACAAGTCTTGTACTTGTGGTTGAGATCGCAGCTTCGTTTTTTTGCCCCTGAATCCAATCTTCTGGAATAGTATCAATTTCAGTTTTCTCTGAATACATTTTCATCAACACCTCTCATTTATACTCTTAACATTGATCTTCTAAACTTATAATAAGAGGCTTTCCCAAAACTTCAGCTTTTGGGAAAGCTACCTTAGATTTGAGGGAAAAGCGGCGCATTTGGACGCTTTTTCCAGGAGCCTGTCCCAAAACCGTGCGCTTTTAGCGCACAGTCAATTAGTTTTGGGACAGGCTCACCACTAACCACTTTTCACTATCCACTGAACTTACGTTATTTCACATACAACTCCCTGGGAATGTATTTGGTATGGAGCAGCTCATGGGCTTTATGGCCTGTAGGCTCGCCCAGGAACTCCTGGTATACCTGCGTGATAAAGGGGTTCTGGTGGGAACAGCGGTACTTGGATTTTTCATCATCCTGGTAGATGCCCGCTGTCCGCTGGAGACGGACTT
>JAITTF010000064.1 GCA_031287215.1 Bacteroidales bacterium | reverse complement strand
GCTGTATTGAGAACAATTTTGTTCAATATATTCAACCTGTTCCAACAACGCTTCCTGCAAGCCGAAAACCGAAGGCGATTCTTTTTGAATCATATTGAGCGTGGCTTCTCTGCGATTTTCCCATTTGTATTCGCCATCTTGGTCGGATAAGCCGCTTTGACGAATATTGTAGGAAATTACTTTGATTTCTACTTTGTTTTTATTTCCCGTAGTGCAAGAAATTGTGCACAGCGCTAATACGGCTGCGAATAAAATCATTAACTTTCTCATATTTTTCTTTGTTTTTTAGATATTTTTTACACTTTATATATTTTTCTTGAATTTTCTTGTGGAAAAAATATAACAGCAACAACAACAATGGAATGCTTATATACCATAATCTCCAAGCAATTAAAAATAATTTACATACTAAACAAATGATAGACCAAAAAAATGCAACTATTACCTGAATACCTATCCATATATTGTCAAGCCATTCATATTTTATCTCTTTGCCGTCATCTAAAATATTGTAGATTCTTGCTTCTGTTTCTCGATACCACGAACTGCGACAACTGAAATCATTGAGTTTTCTGTCAATATTCATTACCACTAAAATCTCGCCAAGATTATCGTTAAAATAGGCATCGCGATTTTTTTGAAAATATTCCATGAATTTAGTGCCCCTATAATAAACCAGTGTGTCCTTTTCTACAAAATACAATGGCAAACGTCCCCTTATTGTATCTATCTGTTCGTTGGTAAAAAATTCTTTGCTTGTGTCAATGTTCCAGTTTTTCAATGAATCAATATTATCAAGTTCTAACTGCTTAATGACATTATCTGTCAGATAAATATCATTAACAGAAAGATATAAAACGCCGTTTCTATCCACCTCGCTTTCATGTACTTGCCCATTTATTTGTTGAATAATACCTGCTTCAACATTTTTAGAATTGTCTATTTCGTTGTTTTCAACACCACTTTCAGAGGCAATCTGAAACAATATTGAACCAAAAAAAGCATCTTTTTCATTGTAGAGCAAAGTTGAATCTACAGTATCTTTTTCACATTTAAATATATTATAAAACCAATTCTTATTGCTTTTTTTGAACGTAACTAATTCATATTTGGGTTTATAATTATTTTCGGCTGCATTTTTCATCATTGCAATATCGCTGTGAAAACCGCCGGAAACTGAAATTTTAATCTTATCGCCTTGCTGCAGTTGCACACCTGTGTCTGCCCATTTGTCCGCAGAATTGAAAAGATAAATTACAGATTGTCTATTACACGAACGATTGGAAATAATTGCCCCCTGTTCATTTATTTGAGTATCATTCTGAAACAGCAAAACATCATTGATAAAGAAAATAAAAGAAGTTGCAACTATAGCGATAGATAAAATAAAAGCAACCAACAATAAAATAAACTTTTTGTATTTTCCTTTTTCATCTTTGGCAATTACCGCAAAAAAATGGCTGTCGTCAATTTTTATCGATGAATTGGTTTCTCTTATGAGTGTCTCTTTTATTATGTTTTCAATCGATTTCATAATTATTTGCCTTTTTGGCGTTCTATTACAATCAAAAATGAACCTACATTATCATCAAACCAAGCATTGTAATAATGGTTTCCCAAGTAGTAAGTTATTTCGTTGGCATTTTCTAAGATTGTATCATTATCCGGATGTTTTCCAAATTTGAAATTTTCTTCATTTGCTGCTTGCCAGGTAGAATTAGGATGCGCTTTAATATATGCTTTTGTTCGTTTTTGATTTTCACTTATCATTTTTTTTATAACGGAATCTGTCAAAACTATATCATTTACAGCAAAGTGTAATATGCCATCTTTATGAATAAGTAGATCTTGACGCTCTTTTCCTATATAATAATAATTTTCTCTTTTTTGCATATTGTTCTTAATTCTTGCTATTTCCGCATTTTTTTTTGCGTCATCTTCAGAAAATTCGGGAAGATATTCAAAAAGCCGATAACTATCTCTCACTATACTGTCCACAGTATCTACCTCTTGAGGAATAACCTGCATAAGCAATGCGTCTTGCGGCTTGCTTTTAAAAATTCTATAATCTGCTCGCAAAGTATCTCGTCCTGTTAACTTTTTTCCCTCACCATCTGTTCCAACCCAATTATCTCTCAATTTTTTATTATCTCGAGCATCTTCTACCAAGTGATGTATTGCAGTATGAGAACGCCCCGAAGCCCTGATAGTTAAAATGTCACCCTTTTTTACTTTAATACCCGAATTAGCCCATAATTCAGCAGTATTAAAAAGCCAATAAATAATATCTACATCTTCTCTTTGCATCGTTGTTGCGCCAAAAGCATTCACTTTTATATCATTATATGGATAAATGCGCTTGATTGAAATGGTAAAAGATACTAAAGCGACAACAATAGTGACAACAAGTACAAGCAATACAGCTATAATTTTCCATACACGTCCCCGATCATCCAATATTTCCAATAGTGAACGATTGGATACAATTTCGACAGTCAACTTATTTTGTTTCTCGCCGTCATTTGAATTTCCCGTCTCCGTAGTGGTGTTATTCTTTTTCTTCGTCATAATTAGTTGTAGATTTATGTTTTATATAGGAACTCTTTGTTTTTATACTACCTTTATTTCCTCATATGCTATCTTCATTGTTTCCCTCTTAATTTATATAACTATTTGCAAATTCAAGGATATTTTCATATTGCTCAATGGATGTTAGGTATCCCAAGAGTATTGTTTCTCCTCCAAGCCCCACATTACTGTTACAATA
>JAITTF010000175.1 GCA_031287215.1 Bacteroidales bacterium | reverse complement strand
AGAAAATTTTCGTTAGAATAAGAAAAACTGTTAAAAATTTGATCTTAAATTAAAATTTGAACTTTAAAAATAGTTGCTATGTTTATTCCATCTGAAACACTAGATTCAAATTCTAAATTTTTTCCGTCTGCATCTTTGATAAGAAGCTTAGAAAAAAAAATACCATTTTTAAGATTATAGATCAATACTGCTTTAATTGCATAGCCTGCCGACTCGCATAACGATTTAAACAAGTCGTAGGTTGTTGGACGTTGTGTTTTTGCACCATTCAATGCTAAACCCAACATACCCATTTCATGATCGCCAATCAAAATGTTAACATTTTGAATCCCATTTTTGTCTGTTAATTGCAAACTTGCTGCTTTTGCATCGTTGTCAACTGAATTAAAACCAAGAATTTGAAGTTCTTTCATATCACAAAAAACTAAAAGTATTTTTTTATTAAGTAAAAAAACAACCTAATGCATTGAATTGAATATCTATTTTAATACGTAACGCAATGAAAGCTAATGGCAACATTATTGCCCTATATAATTTACAAATCCTTTGTAATAGCCGTCAATTTTGACTCCATCATTACACACTCCTTCAAAAGAGATTTCATATTCGCTCTTAGCACTAATTTTGAAAAAATCTATTGACCCCGAAGTAAAAATAGTAGGAGGAATATTAGCTGTACCATCATCTACTGTATAAGAAGCATAAAAAAGATTGCCTGCTATTAGCATAGGATTTAAATTGTAGAAACCATCTATTTTCTCTTTGGTAAGAAATTGAAATGTAGTTCTTAGTGGACGTAAAGAGTCATTAGAAGGGAAAGGGGTTGTATAATCAAGATATAACCTATAGTATTTAGCTCCAACATTGTAATAATCACTAAAATAAGTCAAAATAGCATTGTTAATAGGATATTCGGTATTGCCAATTGTGATATGATTCCCTATGACGGTTACTTCACAACTCCCTTTTATTTGTCCATCTACAATGACCGTAATAATGGCTTTGCCAGGTTTAATCGTTTCAATAGCTCCGGTAGCATCCACTTTCACAATCTTATCATCACTACTGATCCATTGTATAGAGACAGGATCTATTGCGCCTGCCGGTTCTATTTCCAATTTTAATTTGCCTAATGCATCAAAAGGCATAGAAAGTGTTGGTGGATTGATAGATACATAAGAAATGGGAATATCTTTTTTACAGGAAAAAGAGATCATACCTACGAGAATGATTAAACAAAGAACTGAATACACCTTATTTTTCATAATATTTTTTGAGTTTTATCTATTTTACAATGTTATAGAAATTTTTTAACAAACTAATTACGGTCTTCCGATAGAAAAATAGTCAATACCATTATCAGACATCTCTTTATGGTCGTAAATATTTCGTCCATCAAAGATAACCGGTTTTTTCATCAGGGATTTAACCTTATTAAGGTCTAAGATTCTAAATTCGGACCACTCTGTAACTAACAACATGGCGTCTGCACCTTGCAAGGTATCATACAGATTATCGCAATAGGTAACGCTATTACCAATTCGGCGATAGGATTCTTCCATAGCTACCGGGTCATAAGCAAAAATCTCACAACCATATTCTAAGAGCTTTTTGATCAACACTAAAGAAGGAGCTTCGCGCATATCATCCGTATTGGGTTTAAAAGCTAACCCTAACAGCGCAATGCGTTTGCCGGAAAGTTTGTGGTTGTAATATTTATCTAATTTGTCGAAAAGGTTCAGTTTTTGTTTATCATTAACTCTTTCAACGGCTTTTAATACTTCAAGAGAATAATTAAGATTATCAGCAGTTTTAATCAGTGCTTTCACATCTTTTGGGAAGCAAGATCCCCCATAACCCACGCCGGCATGTAAAAATTTGCTTCCAATACGTTGGTCGCTACCGATACCTTTTCTTACCATATTGACATCTGCACCTACAATTTCGCATAGATTAGCAATGTCGTTCATAAAGCTAATGCGTGTTGCCAACATGGCATTTGCAGCATATTTAATCATTTCTGCAGAAGCAATATCCGTAAAAATGAGAGGATGACCATTCAACACAAAAGGTTTGTAAATGTCTTCCAAAAGGGCTTTAGCTCTATCTGAAGAGACCCCGCAAACGATTCTGTCGGGATTCATAAAATCATCTATTGCATCTCCTTCCTTCAGAAATTCAGGGTTTGATGCTACATCGTAATCTATTTGAACATTTCTTTTAATTAATTCATCTTTAATGGCTCTTTCCACTAATTTGGCTGTCCCTACAGGCACGGTGCTTTTAGTAACAATAAGCACATATTTGGTCATATATTTACCTACAGTGCGTGCAACGTCCAGCACATATTGCAAATCTGCGCTACCATCTTCGTCAGGAGGGGTTCCCACAGCAGAGAATACAACGTCCACCTCTTCCATAACAGATTCTAAGGAGGTCGTAAAAGTTAATCTTCCTTTCTGAATATTCCTTTGTAGCATTTCCTCCAAACCAGGTTCATAAATAGGTGATTTACACTGTTTTAAAACTTCTATTTTTGCAGGATCAATATCCACACAGATTAAATCCAAACCAACTTCGGCAAGACAAGTGGCACTTACAAGACCTACATAACCGGTTCCTACTATAGCAACTTTCATAAGATAGTATTTTTAAAATAAAGTGCAAATATACATGAAAAATTATTATTAAGCATCTCCTTTAAAAAAATAATGAATATTTTCAAACCATTAATTAAACGTAATTTATCTGTTATAATTTTTATTATCAATGATAGTAGTGATATTAGCAGGAGGTTTAGGAGCACGAATATCGAAAAAAACCGACATAAATCCAAAACCTTTAGTAGAAAAATGTACTACTACAGCTATACAATCCGCCGGTATATTTAGTGCCGTAAATATCAATAATTATGGCAATGTGGACTCTTTTTTAAAATCCCTTAATTTTTATTTGAATAAAAATGATTATTTTTGCAAAATAATTAATTCAAAAAGTTGGAAGTTTGAAAAACAATAAAAAAACAATATTACTTACCGGTGGAAGCGGTTTTATAGGCAAAAATATTAAAGAGAGTTTTTTGTCAGAAAAATACAATTTGATTTCCCCTACCAGTAAAGAGCTTAATGTGACAGACCAGGACTCTGTGGATGCTTGTTTTTTTGACAATCAAATAGATATTGTAATCCACAGTGCTTGTAAACCGGGGCATCGCAACGCTAAAGACACCTCAGATCTGTTTTTGACGAATGCTAAAATGTTTTTCAATTTGGAAAAACATAAACATGAATACGAAAAAATGTTGGTGATCGGTTCCGGTGCTATCTACGACATGAGGCACTGTGCCCCGAAGATGAAAGAAGAGTATTACGGCACATTTATGCCCACAGACGAGCATGGTTTTTGTAAATATGTGTGTGAACATACCATAAAACAAAGCGATAATATTTTTGATTTGCGGGTGTTTAGTATTTTTGGTAAATATGAAGACTATGCCATTCGTTTTATCTCTAATGCCATCTGTAAATCCATTTTTGATTTACCGATTACGATTAAACAAAACCGTTTTTTCGACTTTATTTATGTAAATGATCTCATGCCTGTCTTAGCATGGTTTATCGACAACAACCCTGCTCACAAAGCCTACAATATCACGCCAGACAATGCTATCACACTACTTGAAGTGGCAAAAATAGTTAGACAAATTGCTCAAAAACCATCATTACCCATCCAAGTAGCCTCTGAAGGTATGGCTTTGGAATATAGTGGCGATAATTCACGATTAAAAAGTGAGTGCGGAATAGCATTTACCCCTCTTCATCAGGCTATTCAAGAATTGTATGCCTGGTATTATAATAATAAAAGTATGATTTATAGGAAATTACTTTTATTTGATAAATGATAGAAAAAATAAAAGAAGTGGATATATTATTAACTTATGCTTGTTTAGTAGTACTTCGATGAATCCAAACTAACAATCCTACTAATATCAATGCCATTGGAGGAATGGACATTAAACCGTTATTCAGGTAAAAACCGCCATTTTCTACATACCAACTTTCAGGAATAAGCTGATAATTCCACAAAGAACCGGATGCAAAAAATTCTCTTACGGCACCTACAATGACCAATACTGCACCATATCCCATCCCATTGGCAAGTCCATCAATTAGTGAAGGAATAGGAGGGTTGCCCAAAGCAAAAGCTTCGATACGTCCCATAATGATACAATTAGTGATAATTAATCCTACAAATACAGATAACATCTTACTGATATCATACACGTATGCCTGCAAAACTAAATCAACTACAATCACTAAGGCTGCCACAATAATCAACTGAACAATAATTCTAATACGGGGAGGTATAGTATTACGAATAAGAGAAATAACAAAGTTAGACATAGCACAAACTATGGTAACTGATAACGCCATCACTACTGCCGGTTTCAATTGAGCGGTTACTGCCAATGCAGAACAAACTCCCAAAACTTGTACTAATATGGGATTGTCTTTGCTTAATGGTCCTAAATATTTTTTTATATTCATAGTTTTACAAGGTTATTCGTTAATATTATTTTCACTAACTTCTTCTATTTCGCTGTTGACATTGTCAAGATCAGCAGTCGGTTCCTGTTTTAAGAATTGAAAGAAAGGAACATATTTAGACAGACAATTGTACAGCATTTTATCAACACCGTTGCTGGTAACCGTACCGCCGGAGATGGCATCTACGCCGTGAATAGGATTAATTGTAGAATTTGCTACCCCTCCTTTTACGACTTTGACGGAGACAAACTCACCATTTTCATCAAAAAGCATTTTACCAATAAAGGTATTGGCAAATTTTGGTTTTTCAATCTCTGCGCCTAAGCCGGGAGTTTCACCTTTATGAGCAAAAACAGCACCTTTTACAGTATTCCCATCTTCACCAATACAAATATAACCCCAAAGAGGTCCCCATAATCCTTTTCCTTCGAGAGAGATTACATAATTGTAAGAACCATCTTTTTGATTTTTAATTTTAATCAAAGAGAGAGAGTCTTTACTTCCTTCTTGAGGAATGTTAATCACTTCTGCTACTTCACGATATTTAACTAAAATATCCCCTTGAATGTCGGTATATCCTGCTGCTTGAAGGATTTGTGCAATTTTTTCTTTTTCTCTATTTTCTTTCTGTAATGGTTTTAAGGAAACCGCAGCTACCGACAATAAGACGGCTACTACCAGCACCAATACAGAGATGTAAATAAAAATATATCTATTACTGAAGTTCTTCATGATAAATTATAATTTATTGATTATTAATTGTTTTTAGCTTTATAGCAGCTCTTTTCTTCCGTTTATTGATATTAAGTTCTATCACACACCAATCTATGAGTGGTGCTAAGACGTTCATCAAGAACAGACCGAGTACCAACCCTTCAGCATAACCTTGGTTGAGTTGCCGTACTAAGAAGGTGAGCACGCCGATGAGAATACCATAAATAAACTGCCCTTGTCGGGTATGCGTGGAGCTTACGGGGTCTGTGGCCATATAAACAGCAGCAAACATAAAACCACCCATCAATAGTTGTTGGTGAGCCGGTATTTGTGAATATGCAGTACTTCCAAAAATATTAAAAAGTAAAGCCGTAACATAACCGCCGGCAAGTGCCGATATCATGATTCTCAGACTTGCTACACCTGTAAACACTAAAATAACAGCTCCCAATAGAATTGCCAATTTTGAAGTTTCTCCAATCGATCCTGGAATAATACCTATAAAGCAATCCATGACGGAGGGCAATTGACTGACCAATTCTCCGGGAGTAAGACCTGCTTCAGCTGCATTTTTACACATAATCAACGGGGTAGCTCCTGAAAAGGCATCCGCTTGATCTGCGATCCACACTTTTTCTCCGGAAATGACCGAAGGATAAGCAAAAAAGACAAAAGCTCTCGCCAACAACGCCGGATTAAGAAAGTTGAAGCCATTACCACCAAAGATCTCTTTGCCAATGACGACAGCAAAAATAGTTGCTAAAGAAACAATCCATAATGGAATTTCAGGAGGCATAATCATGGGAATAAGCATCCCCGTAACAAAAAAACCTTCTGCTACTTGGTGTCCTCTGATTTGGGCAAAAAATATCTCAACGATCAATCCCGTAGCATAAGTAGTGATGACAAGAGGAAGAAATTTGAAAAAACCATACCAGAAATTGCCCCAGATATTAGTATCAGTGATGCCTAACGACAAGAAATGTTGATACCCCATATTCCAAAGACCAAACAATAGAGGCGGCATCAAAGCGATGATCACTGTCATCATAATTCTTTTATTATCAATAGAATCACGAATGTGGCTACCCATTTTAGTAGTCTCTTTTGGGGTAAGCAAAAGTGTATCTATTGCGTCAAAAAAAGCATAAAAAGGGTGTAAAGGTTTGCCTTTTTCGAACCATTTTTCGGCTTTTTCACTTAAATTTTCTAACCAACGCATATTATTTATCCTTTTAGTAATGTTAATCCTTTTAAAATAATTTCTTGCCATTCAATTTTGGAGGGGCAGATCACTTCACAAAGTGCGAAGTCCTCTTCTGTAACCTCATAAATACCAAGATTTTCCATTAATTCTACCTCTTCAGCGATGCAGGCTTTCAGTAGTTGTACCGGCATGATGTCAAAGGGAAATACCTTATCGTAATACGTATTAAACATCACCGGACGAACACCGCCATTGAGAGAGGTGTCAAATTGATACATCTTTCTTGGAAAAAGCCAAGAAAGGTAGGTATGAGAAAAACTCCAATGTTTAAAGCCGGGTTCCATCCAGCCCATAAATCGCCGTTCACCCCCTTCAGGTATTACCGTCAACTGATGATGATAAAAGCCAACGTAACCAGTTTTATCTATTTTTTTACCGTTTAATATATTCCCGCTGATGATTCGACCATGGTCGGTAGCAAGATTATCAACAAGTACATTTTCTATTGAGGCACCTTGAAGGATGGAGAGATAACCCTGTTTTTTGATGCCTTCTCCGGTTAGTGCGACTCTTTTTGAAAAATCCAATCTCTTTTCACCAAATAATTTGCCTATCATGATGAGTGATTGTAAATCAATATGCCAAACCTGTTCGCCTTTATTAATTGGGTCAATATGGTGATTTTGTGTAGAAATTTTTCATGCCGGATGTTTTCCTTTGAAATAACAAAATTCTACGGAGTTTAATTTTTCCAAGAACTCGTTGTTTTTTTCTTGATAAAGAGAAAGATAGATAGTAGTTGAAGTCAGTTTTTTAAGAATATCAATACCTTGTTGTAAAAAGGAGATGTCCTTACTATCAATCAAGAAGGTGAAATCAGGAGCTAAAGGAGCTGTATCGAAACCGCTGATAAATACTGCCTTAGGAGCAGTACCCTGATTTGCAATCACATTAAAAGGCAATGCTCTAATCGTTTGCCAGAGACCATATTTTAACAAAATCTCTTTAATGTTTTGAGCATTAAGTGCGTTCGGTATTTCGATCGTTTCTGATTCAAAGTTGCCATCGGAGCTAATTTCAATAGCTTCAATTTTTCTTTTATCACCTCTTAAAATTTTAGAAATAGTTCCGCTAACAGGAGAGACAAATTGAATTTGTTCGTTTTCTTTATTAACAAAAATAGGAGTGCCCACTTTCACTTTGTCGTTTTCTTGTACCGATAATTTAGGAACAACCCATCTAAAATCATCGGGAATAAGCGCAAATTTTTCACTTTTAAAGGGCAGATTTTCGAGAGGAGCGTCTCCTTTCATCTTTATATTCAACCCTTTACGGATATTAATAACTTTTTTCATAAACATATTAAGTTAGACAACAAAAATAAAAATAATTTTAACATTAACCCTCCCTCTAAAAAAGATATTTTTTGAGTTTTTTATATTCAAAATCAAGGCCTTGACATTAAATAATTTTACATAAAAAACTGATAAAAATCAGGAAAAGAAAAAAGATTTTTTATTTGTCTTCTCCTAACGCTTTCAAATTTTGTTCGGAGGCGATTTTGTCTATAATATTATGTAGAATGAGGTCAAGGATGGAGCCTTCTGAATAATCGGCAGGGACTAAATAGTTGGCTCTGTCGTTTTTGAGAATATCAGCATTTTTTCTATTTTCAGATTGATAGACCGCAATAGCGTTACCTCCTTGCATCGTTGCCATTTTCATGGCGGGAATGTCGGTTTCTCCATCCCCAATATAAATCATATTGGAAAAGGGAACAGGTTTTTCGTTTTCAGGAATAATTTTATTAATCAAACTATTATCGTAAGAGTTATAGATCCCTTTATTGATACGGAAAAGGAATTGTGTCTTATTGGTATAGTTTACCGCTAAAGCAGGCCAACAGGCATCTCCATTTTCATCATATTGATAGCCGGAAGCAAAAATGTTTTTAAATTCTTTTGCAATTACAGTGCCTTTGATCATCTCTCGAATGCCGGATGAAATAATATGGTGTTCTATCACTAAATCTTTAGAAGCGGCATATTGATTAATGCGGCTAAAATAGGTTTCTACACCCTTAAAAAAAGGAATTTGACGACCAAATTTAAAAAAAGTTTCTTCTCTAACCGGGATGTTTTTCTCTTTAGCTTTTTTTAAAGTCAAAAAGAGGTAAGCTAAAACCTCGTCCATGTCATGTTTTTTAGCCAATTGATTAGCTTCTTTCCAAAAGGAGGCTGAAATCATATTCAGGGCAGGAATAAAATCATATTCTTGCATATTTCCGGGTGCTAAAGTGCCGTCAAAATCGTAAGCAATAGCAATAGTGCGTTTACAGGTGGAGTTCATGTTGAAGATATTAAATTAGTTTATATTTAGTTTTTACTGAATTACGGAAGCATAAAATTTGTATCTATTCATCACTTTATTAACATATTTTACGGTATGTTTTCCTAAATAATAGCCATGATAGACGACATCGTGTTTATAGTAATCGGGGCTATTTTTCAGAGCAAGATAAACAGCAACATTTTCCCATTGGTTAGGGTCTGTATTAAATTGTTTGCAAAGACGTACAGCATCTTGAATATGACCGGGACCGGAATTATAAGAACCAACTACAAATTTCATTCTTTCTGAAGGATCTTTAATAAAGCCATATTTTTTATCCAAATCTGCCAAATAGTGAATGCCGGCAGCAATTTGGGCTTCCACAGAGGAGGAGGTGTCCACACTATATACTGACGCGGTTGAAGGCATCAATTGCATAATTCCAAAACTACCTCTATTTCCCTCTACATTGGTCTTAAATTTAGACTCCTGACAGATAATAGCAGCTACTAATCGCCAGTCAATCTGATATTTTAAAGCATATTTTTTTATGATATCATCAAAAGGAGAGATGGTAGTGCTCTTCGCTTTGCCAAAAGAACGCACGATAGCAGGCGATTTAACAGAAAAATATTTTTGACATAGCTGTTTATATTTTTTATCTCTTTTATATTTAGTCAACCAGTTATTTATCTCTTTATTAAGTGCTACATTGCTGTTTCTTAATATCCATTTGCGTTGCAACTCTTCACCAAATTGTTCAACAGTAGTAAGATCATCGTAATAAGCAAGCATTGTTACGGCTTCATGAGCGTAACAAATTAAATACTGTTCTTCTCCTTGACTTACTTTTTTAAACAACTCTTCAATAGAACTGTTTTGTTTGGTTACATTCCATTTTTTATCTTCAAATAGTACGAAAGAGGTTAAATCGATCTTTGATTCTTGGGAAATGCAAATGTCTATCATCTGAGAAGGAGTCTGTTTATTTGCCGTTTTTTTAGCAATTAATATCGGGAAAGAGGAAGAGTGTACTTCAGAAAAGGTAAGGTAATAGTCCAACAAACTGTTTTTATCATTATCTATGGCAATGATGTCAAATTTATTGGTAAAACATTCTTTTTTAACCTCTTCTTTATCGTTATTAATCGTAAAAACGATCTTTTTTTTCAGTGAGGAAGCCATCTCTTTCAACAGATCGTATTGAAATCCGAGAGGAGTACCTTGATAAAAGAAACAATCAGTAGCATTCGGACAAAGAAGTACTGAAATTGTATCTTCGTTTAAGATTTGTTTGATATTATCTTCAAAACTTTTTCCTTGTACAAAACTGAAAGTGTTTTCTTTTTGAAGGACTTGTTCCGCAGAACCAAAAATGCCGGTAAGGAATATTGCACAGAAAAAGAGTGCAACAGCGATAAGGTTGATTTTGTTTTTTTTCAAAATAATGAATTTCGTTAAACCATAAGAGCATGACACGACATGTCAGTGCTATATTTCTTTAGAATCGTTAATTTCTAAAATAAAAAAAATATTTTTTTATTGAGGTGTTTCAACAAGACGGATGATCGTTTCCGCTGTCTGATTAGGTAATAATCTAATTTGTCCTTTCCCTGTAAAGTAGTGAGGAATCTCGAATACAAAATAGGAAGTATCAATGGGATTAAAAATGGAATCAAGTTCTATTACTTCCCTAGAAGCAGCGACATTCAGTAGTGCTTCGTACTTAAATTCAGAGGTATAGATACCTTGAACATTTGTAAAATCGTCTCTGCGAGCAAATTCGGCAAAAGTTTCATCTCCAATGACCAAATGACAACTATCAACAGGTTTGCCAATAGTAAAACCATCTACAGAATAATAACATTTAACTACGCCAGTATATTTGGTCTCTTTTTCGCAAGATGAAAACAGATAGGCGGTAATACTACAAATAGTCAATATTACGATAGTTTTGATTGTTCTTTTCATATCAAACATTTTATATTTTAATGTTTATAAAACTTAATTGATTAGTTCATAAAGTTTTAATGCATTTCTGCAAAATTAACAGGCTGCAAAGTTACAAAAAAAAAATGTAATAACGATTATTTATCTCATTTTTTTTCTTTTTGTATCATTATTTCTTTTTCCAATAGAAGAAAAACTTCACTATTTCAGTAATCAATAGTGGAGCGATAGATAATCCAACGACATAACACCAGAGTAATCCACTGAGTTTGGTAATGTGGAATATCGGATATAGAGCGGGAATCGTCAACACCACTAACATTAGTGCTAATACAATGGCTAATGCTCCCAATAAATATTTATTGCTAAACATCCCTTTAAAGGCAGAGCGAAATCCATTTCGGATACTGAAAATAATAGTCATCTGACTCATTGCCAAGACGACAAAAGTCATGGTTTGACCGGTAACTAAATTAGTTTGTATGCCAATATGATAAGCCCACAGCGAAAGTGCTGCAATGAGGATGCCTTGTAGAAATACCAGCAAAGAAAACGACTTAGTCATGATTCCCTTACGTGAATCAACAGGATTGCGTTGCATAATGCCCTCTTCGGCGGGATCAACACTCAAGGCTAATGCAGGTAAACTATCCGTAACCAAATTGATCCATAAAATATGAATAGGCAACAACGGAGAAATCCAATTTGCCATAACAGCGATAAATAGCACTAAAATTTCACCAATATTAGTGGAAAGCATAAACTGTATAGCTTTCAATATGTTGTCATAAATACGCCGACCTTCTTCTACAGAAGAGACAATAGTAGCAAAGTTATCATCGGTAAGCACCACATCGGCGGCTTCTTTGGAAACATCGGTACCGGTAATGCCCATTGCGACGCCGATATCTGCCAATTTTAGGGCAGGAGCATCATTGACACCATCGCCGGTCATCGCCACTATTTTTCCGTTTTTTTGGAAAGCTTTTACAATGCGCACTTTATGTTCTGGAGAAACACGTGCATAGACCGAAACCTCGTCCACAATTTTTCGCAACTCAGTTTCAGATAGTTGTTCAATCTCTATTCCGGTCAAGGCTCGATCACGACCCTGTTTGATTCCTAAAACCTCAGCAATAGCTATTGCGGTAATTTTATGGTCTCCGGTAATCATGACCGGTTTAATGCCGGCTTCACGGCATTTAGCAACCGCCAATTTGACCTCTTCACGCGGCGGGTCTATCATTCCTACTAATCCGACAAAAATCAAATTGTCTTCTAACTGTTCATAAATGATAGGAATAGATTTAGTTACCTTTTTATATCCCATAGCTAAGACACGCAAGGCTTTAGCAGCTAATTGATTGTTGGTATTTCTAATATTTTCTCTCCGTTGGTCTGTCAAAGGTATTACCTCTTCTCCTTCCATGATGTGGGTACAACAGCTCAACAACTCTTCTAAACCACCCTTGGTATAGACGGCATAATGGTCTTCATCCTCGTCATGTACGGTGGTCATGAGTTTTCTTTCAGAGTCAAAAGGGATTTCATCTACTCTTGGAAATTGTTCTTCTAAAAGATTTTTATTGAAATTACATTTCATTCCTAAATCTATCAAAGCTGTTTCAGTAGGGTCTCCGGTAGTAGTATAGGCGTTATCTCCTTCAGAAAGGGTAGCATCATTAGCAAGATTGGCAATGCGAATGATCGTTTTTTCGTTTTTAGAGTCCATCGGTATCACCTGTGTTGAACCCATATTATTAATTTTTCCATTTGCAAAAAGGGCAACAACCGTCATCTTGTTTTGTGTCAATGTTCCGGTTTTATCCGAACAGATTACTTGAGTGCTTCCTAAGGTTTCAACGGATGGGAGCTTTCTTACGATAGCATTTTTCTTTGCTAATCGTTGTACTCCTACTGCCAATACAATTGTTGACACAGCAGGCAATCCCTCCGGAATAGCAGCAGCAGCCATACTTACCGCCGTCATAAACATGATCAACATATCACGTCCGTAAAGAACACCTACAATAAAAATAAAAGCACAAATTGCCATAGACATGATTGCCAATATTTTGCCTAATTTATCCAATTTGTGTTGCAGTGGAGTTTGGATATCGCCCACTGACTGGATCATAGAGGCAATTTTGCCCATCTCAGACTGCATGCCTACAGCAACTACAATTCCTTTTCCACGTCCATAAGAGACACAGCTTGAAGTATATACCATATTGTCTCGGTCTCCCAATGACACTTCACCTTCTACAGGGTGCGTAAATTTCTCTTCCGGGACAGATTCGCCTGTTAGAGCTGCTTCTTGCACCTTAATATTGACCGTTTCTACTAATCTTAAATCTGCCGGAACAGCATCACCAGTTTCTATGAGCACAACGTCTCCGACCACTAATTCGCGAGTTTCAATCGTTTTTACTTGCCCGTCTCTCACTACTTCGCAATGAGGAGAGGATAGCTTTTCCAATGCATCTAACGATTTTTCTGCTTTTGCTTCTTGAAAAACCCCAATAATGGCATTAGCGACTACAATAACCAAAATGATAATCGCATCCGTAAACCCATTGCCATTCAGATAACCTACTATGCCCGAAACTACTGCTGCAACAAGCAGTACGATGATCATGAAGCTCTTAAACTGAGCCAGGAATTTTACCAATAGAGAT
>JAITTF010000173.1 GCA_031287215.1 Bacteroidales bacterium | reverse complement strand
AACGTTTGGGCGAAGTCGTTCCTATCAGCATTTGCCTGATATTCCTGATTTTGTTTATGATGTTCCGCAATATCAAAGATGCAGCATTGGTGCTTGTTAATGTGCCGTTTGCCATTGTGGGCGGCATTGCGGCGTTGCTCGTTACGGGTACTAATTTCAGCATTTCGGCGGGTATCGGTTTCATTGCGCTGTTCGGTATCTGCATTCAAAACGGCGTGATTTTGATTTCCGTTTTCAAAAAGAATATGAGCAGCATGCTGATGACACAGATTGAACAGATTAACACAGATAATACAGATAAAATAATCTGCGAAAATCCGTCAAATCCGCGTTATCTGCGTGCCAATTTGGAAAACGCCATTAAAAAAGGACTGCGCACCCGCGTTCGCCCTGTGATTATGACGGCGATGATGGCGGCATTGGGTTTGTTGCCCGCCGCACTCTCTACCGGTATCGGTTCAGAAACCTCCAAACCGCTCGCAATCGTGGTTATCGGCGGACTTGTTTCTGCTACGGTACTGACTTTGTTTGTGTTTCCTGTGGTGTTTTATGCGGGGTACAGGAACAGGAAGTAAATAGAACCTGCTAAGTTTTTGAAAACTTAACAGGCTTTTCGATAAAAAGGTATATACGTTTTGACTGAAATGTATATACCTTTTTGGTAAAATGTATATTCGTTTTTTGAATTTCTGAAAAATGATTTTTGAATTGAAAAAATTATTATAACTTTGATGGTTGAATCTATCAAAAACTGACTACGGAAGTATGTTATAAGCGCGACATACGAACGCAACATTGCTGTTAAGTTTGGAAGTGCCGATTGAAACGGTCAGCAAGATATTGGGACATTCCGATATAAAGACTACCCAAATTTACGCTAAAGTCATCGACAAAAGCAAGCGGGATGCGGTGGATAAGTTGGATGGTTTGATGGGGTAATACTTTCAAGATTTTTGTTTATCAGGTATTTATTATAATTTTTCTCGCGAAGAAATCAGAAAAAGTTGTATCTTTACAGTGTGAGATTTAAGCGAAAATATTGCGTATATTTTCGCCAAAAATGAAAGATAATATGTATGCAAAGTATTGAAGATAAAATATTTATAAAGATTAGAAAGTGCGGAAGAGGTAAAGAGTTATTTGCCTCCGATTTTTCAACTTATGGAGAATCAAAGTCCGTATCAAAAGCACTGTCAAATTTGGTAAAGAAACAGATTCTTATCAAGTTGGCAACAGGCATTTACTATTATCCTAAAATTGATAAAAAATTGGGATTGGGTATTTTATATCCTTCGTTAGATGCAGTAGCAGAGGCAATTGCAAAGCGTGATAAGGCAAGAATTGCGCCAACAGGTCTTTATGCGCTAAACAGGTTGGGATTATCAACACAGGTACCTGCAAATTATGTATTTCTGACAGATGGTTCGCCTCGTAGAGTAAAAATCGGAAACGGCAAAGGCATTTTATTAAAGCATACCGCCCCAAAAAATCTTGCTTTTAAGAGCGATTTGGCAATGCTGATAACATTTGCATTAAAGGAAATAACGCAGGAAAGGGTTACGCAGGAACATTTAGACAGATTGAAATATGTGTTGGAGCAAGCGCCAAAAGAACATATTTTGCAGGATACCAAACTAATGCCTGCTTGGATAAAAAAAATAATATTGAAATTGTATGAATAATTTTTTCAAACTTACAGACAGCGAACGCAAGACTGTGATTTTGCAAACAGGCATAAAGATGAACAATCTGTTTCCGCAGGTTGTTGAAAAAGATTTGTGGGTAACAACTATTTTACAAATTGTTTCTTTATTGCCATTTGCCAATAGGCTGATTTTCAGACGGAGTGCTCCTAACCAGTTGCGCTAAACGTCCTCGACTTTTCCATGATTTAACCTCTCTTTCTCGTGCAAAAGCCTCTTCTTTTGTTGCAAAAATTTCACAATAAACAACAGTCCAATCGTTTGCTTTTCCTGTGAATCCTTTTTTGTGTTTAGAATTGTGTCGGCGCAATCTTTCGGAAATATCATCACACGTTGCACCTACATAGTATTTGTCAATTGCTATTGAGTATAGAATGTAAAAAGTAGCCATAAAGAAAAAAGGTTATCTGAGTATGGATAACCTTTTGTGGGAGTTGACGGATTCGAACCGCCGACCCTCTGCTTGTAAGGCAGATGCTCTAAACCGGCTGAGCTAAACTCCCTCTCATTTTGAGAATGCAAAGATACATTTTTTTTTAATACTAAAGCACTCTTCGTGATTTTTTTTAATTTTTTTTATATTATATTGATTTTTAAATTATTATATGCATTACTGAACATTCTATGCTGACTCATTTTTGTAATTTTCTAATTAATAATTAGTAATTGTGGAAAATTATTTTATTTACTTCCTAAAAGCAAGCGCTGATAATCATTTTATTTGTATTTTTCCTCTATATTTTTTGAGGGAAAATTTATGTGTCTGTGTATAATTGAAAAATTTTATGTACATTTGCAATGAAAATAAATGTTTCAAATGAGTTCTTTATCGACTAAATATCAGTTTATTATAGAATATTTTCAAAAAAACAACCCCAACGCAAAGTCGGAATTACTATATAATAATTCATTTGAGTTGCTGGTGGCGGTTGTGCTGTCGGCACAATGTACTGATAAGAGAGTCAATATGGTTACTCCTACTCTATTCACTCAATACCCTACTGCTAAAACCATGGCTTCAGCTTCTGTAGATGAGATTTTTCAACTCATTAAGTCCATCTCCTATCCTAATAATAAAGCAAAACATCTACACGACTTGGCTGAAAAACTAACAACCAATTTTTGTGGAACAGTACCCCAAACACGTGAAGAATTGATGACCCTATCCGGTGTGGGCAGAAAAAGTGCCAATGTAATATTATCGGTATGTTACCATCAACCGGCAATGGCTGTGGACACCCATGTATTTAGGGTGTCTCATCGTCTTGGCATAGTGAGTACAGGAGCTAAAACACCGGAAAGAGTAGAACAGGAATTAGTATCAAACTTTCCTGACGAATTAATTGCAGTTGCCCATCACTGGCTTATCCTTCATGGGCGTTACGTCTGCACCGCCATCAAACCGCAGTGCCAAACGTGCGGTCTAAACGATATTTGCGAAAAAAGAAATTTAAAAAATTAAATTACAAAATATTGATATGAAAAAGCTATTTATTTTATTTTTGTTTGCACTCTTATCTACGCCTACATTTGCCGTATGGACAGACCACTATCCGATTGAGACTAAACAACCTGATGGTACTGTAATCCAATGTTTTATGACAGGAGACGAATATTATCTGAGAGTACATGACGCCAATAATTTCACTATTATCAGAGAACCTCACACGGGTTGGCTTGTCTATGCGCAATTAGAAAATGACAAATTGGTCTCTTCAGGATATAAAATTGGCACTGTAAATCCTGCAGATGTTGGTTTAACTCCTGGCATTGATATCTCTACAGCACAAAAAACATTATTAAGAGACAATTTCTATCAAAACACTCCACAAAAACCGAATTTACCAAACCATTCCAATAAAAATAGAAGTGAAAACTCGATTAGAACCGGTACCCTCAACAACTTAGTCATTTATATCCGCTTTGCTGATGATAGTGAATTTACAAGAACGAAGAGCAGTTTTGAATCCTATTTCAACAATCCTTCTCCTAATACCTCTTTATATAGTTATTTTAGAGATATCTCAGATCAAAAATTCTGGATTATCTCCTCTTTTTATCCTGAAACAACTGACTCTATTATAGTTTCTTATCAAGATTCCCATAATAGAAACTATTTTCTCCCTTTTGATTCCGTTACCAATCCTGACGGGTATGCAACAGAAGGACCTGATAGAAGGCTTCGAGAACATACGCTTCTGCATGATGCGCTCATAGCAGTACAATTTCAAATTGAATCTGCTTTTACATCGGCAGATTTGGATTATGATCTGGATGATTTTATTGACAACATCTGTTTTGTGGTTAAAGGCAATGCCAGCGACTGGAATACACTTCTATGGCCACATCGTTGGTCTTTATATACATACAATTATGAAGAAAACCCCATGTACATTTTAGGCAAATTAGTTTGGGATTACAATTTGATTTTAGAAAACCACATGCTCACTGCCTCCAATGGAAAACAGAGTGTACTCATTCACGAAACTTATCATACGTTAAGCGCACCTGATTTGTATCGTTATTCCAACGATGACATCACCCCTGTTGGCAAGTGGGATGTTATGGCATCTAATAACATCCCTACACAATCTTCATCAGCATACGTATCTATGAAATACGGTTATTTTCTTGATTCTGTTCCTGAGATTACCATGTCAGGGACTTATGCAGTGTATCATATTTGGGACAGAACTCCCGGACACAATATAGCCTATAGAATAAAATCACCGACCTCTACAGAAGAAGAAGAGATCTATTTAGAATACAGAAAACGAGTAGGCGTTCCCGCTGAATCAGGAGTGCCGGGAGAAGGCATTGTCATTTACCGCATTAATCCTAATATTCATGGCAATAGTGATGGTTCTCCTGATGAGATCTATGTTTATAGACCCAATGCCTCTGACAATCATACTAATGGATCACTCAATAGTGCCAACTTCAGATCTCAAAACTTTAGAGTTACTTTTAGCAATACCAGCAATCCTCCTTGCTTTTTGACTGATAATTCATTGGGATTTGATGAGATTGTTATTGATGAAATAAGTGCTTCAGGTGCCGATTCAATGACTTTTAGAATTACAATTCCGGGATCAGGAGTTCAACCTGTTGATGCTAACCACTGCCTAATCTATCCTAATCCTACTAAAGATATACTTCATATAGAATTTTCTCAAAATCAACCCAATAAAATTGAAATTTATAATATCATCGGAGAATTAATAGAAGTCGTTACGACCATTCAATCCAAAACCACGATCAACACTTCCCAACTCAGTGCCGGCACCTATTTTATCAAAATGTATGATGAGAACAAAGTAACCGTGCAAAAATTCATTATTCAATAACTTTTAATTGATTGATACTTAGTTTGTAAGAAAAACGAAGAAGAAGATTTTAGTATTACATTAAATTATTGAAAATAGAAATGATATATCAGCGCCCTCATTGTTCACTACTGTTGCTCTTTTGTGTATGTATAGCCACAACAGCAAAAGCACAAAATAGCCTGTCGGTGTTAGATACATTTCCATTTATTCATTACGAAAAAAACGTTTTACTTTTTGCCGATAAAAGTAAAACCATGCAAGTTTTTCTATCAAAGTTTGACACTGTCGTCAGCACTCATCAAGGGAATATCAATATTGTACAAATCGGAGGTTCCCATGTCCAAGCCGGAGATTTTCCTCATAGTATAAGAAAAAACATTTTGCTTATCTATCCGGATCTGATTACCCGTAGAGGCTTCATTTTTCCCTATTCAGCTGCCCCCAATTGTAATAATCCAAGAGACTATAAGATTTCTGCTAAACAGCGTTTTTTCTTAACCCGCAATGTCTATCAAAATTTAGACAAAGAGTTAGGTGTTAGTGGCATTGCAGTTTCTACAGGTGATTCTATTGTAGAAATAAAAGTGAGTATGCTTGACCTTGATTTGCATTTTGAAACGGATACCATCTGTATTTTAGGCTATGCCGACAAAAACAGTATAATCCCTACAATTACTATTGATAGTATTGAGTATAATCCTTTTAGAATAGACAGTATATTGAGAAGGTTTTATTATCAAGTCCACAATTTTCAAGATAATTTCACTATTAATATTGACAATAGTGCTCTCACAGATACCTTTACTATCACCGGTTTACTTTTAGATCATAGTAAAGCCGGCATTACGTACCATTCGATTGGAGTCAATGGTGCCAAAAGTTCATCCTATCTAAAATGTAATTATTTTACTACTGATTTAGAATTACTAAGACCTGATTTAGTAATTTTTGGATTGGGAATTAATGATGCTTTTACTAAGGATTTTGATTCTGTAGCATTTGTTCAGAATTACATGACCCTTATGGAGAAAATTCGCTCCGTTAATCCTCAATGTGCATTTATATTTATCACTAATAATGATAGTTATAGAAAAATTTCTCGTAAAAATTATGAAGTCAACACCAATGCCTTGATCGTACAGCGGCAATTTTATGAACTTGCTCAAAAGTCAGATGCTGTTGTTTGGGATCAATTTGAGATAATGGGTGGACTCAAATCAATGGAAATATGGCTCAATCATAATTTAGCGCAACGTGATCGCGTTCATTTTACTCCTACCGGCTATCAACTACTGGGCAATCTCTTCAGTGAAGCCTTATTACAAGTTATTAATCAATATCAATTAGAAAAATAGAATTTCATATCAATGACGATCGAGAACTTCAAGAATTTCTTTTCCATCATATTTTCCTTTGACGACCGGTATCCGTTACTCTTTACCCAATTTTATTTCTGGGCATTTTTTGCAATCGTATTTGCTATTTTTAGCCTTACCCAAAACAGGAGAATACTCCGCAATAGTTTTCTTTTCTTTGCCAGTCTCTTCTTTTACTATAAAACCTCAGGATTATTTGTATTAATACTGATCTTTTCAACTATTTATGGTTTTTTTCTCGGTAAAAAAATCCCTACTCAAACTACAATTAAAAAACAAAAATGGTGCCTGTTTTTTGGCGTTTTTATCAATTTAGCACTATTAGCATATTTCAAATATGCCTATTTCTTTACAGATAGTTACAACTCCCTATTTCATACTAAATATCATATTGTCAATTATTTAGCACTATGGACGAATGAATTGAGCGGTAAAAATTATTTTGATGCGAGTAAAATACTATTACCTGTCGGCATTTCTTTTTATACTTTCCAGAATATCAGCTATTTAGTGGATGTCTATCGCAAAAAAGTCGAACCGGTAAAAAATATTCTTGATTTTGGCTTTTACACTACATTTTTTCCCGGCTTAGTAGCAGGACCTATTGTACGTGCCAATCAATTTATTCCTCAACTATATAAGAAATTCTCTCTATCTAAGAAGCAGTTTGGTATAGCTGTTTTTTGGATATTAAATGGGTTGATCAAGAAATTGATCTTAAGCGACTATTTAGCGGTTAATTTTGCGGATCGGATTTTTGACCATCCTGATTTATATACCGGTTTTGAAAATCTAATGTCCTTATTTGTCTATTCCTTGCAAGTGTATGCCGATTTTTCAGGATATACGGACATTGCGATAGGCGTAGCCATGTTGATGGGTTTTTATTTGCCTATCAACTTTAATTCTCCTTATAAAGCTACTAATTGTGGTGACTTTTGGAAACGTTGGCATATTTCACTCTCTACATGGTTAAAAGATTACCTCTATATTCCTCTTGGAGGCAGCAGAAAAAGCAAAGTGCGTACCTACATCAATTTAATGATTACGATGCTATTAGGAGGTTTGTGGCATGGAGCGAGCTGGAATTTTATGATTTGGGGTGGTCTTAATGGGTTAGGTATTGTAGCTTATAAACTATGGAGACCGATGAAACAATACTACCGCGCCTTCCTGTTCTTTTCTATAATCATAGTTTTCTTTGTTTTAAATATATATTTTCAATCCCCTCTTTTGGTCATTGGCTGTGTATGGACAGGCATCTTGTTTATGGGCACATTTTTAGACAATATTTATTCTCAAATACCCGATACAAAGCCCATTAAATGGCTCAATAGAGGATGGTCTATTGGTATCACATTTGTATTTATCACCTTTACCAGACTTTTTTTCCGTTCAGGGTCTAACCTGAATCCATCGGAAGCCAATGATGTAGCATGGAACACAGCAAAAAGTATGATTAATAGAATTGGAAGCTCCTGGCAAATAGATGTTATCCCAAAAATTCTTTATGAATATAGGCAAGTATTTATCCTTTTTGTGGCGGGCATGGTCATCCACTGGCTTTCTTCCAAATGGAAAAGATGGATTCGACTTAATTTTGCGATGTTGCCTACCTGGTTATTAGGTGTCATAGTAGTTGTTACCGTTTTTGTTCTTTACCAATTTATCACCGCCGACCTGCTACCGTTTATCTATTTTCAATTTTAACTTAGGGAAAATAAATACATATTTCATATCCGAAAGATTTTTCATTTCGGTAGTGTCATGAATTATCAGAATAAATACGTATCTTTGCAGCCATAAAACATAAAATCAATGGTACATACAAGCGAAATAGAATGCCCTCACTGTCACGGTAACGATTTGGTCAGGAA
>JAITTF010000128.1 GCA_031287215.1 Bacteroidales bacterium | reverse complement strand
GACTGGCGCAAATCCGACACCTGCACCCATCTTTTTGATAGAGGTTTCACCGGGCACGAGCATTTAGATATTTTCAAGATTATCAACATGAACGGTCGGCTCTACGACCCCGTCATCGCCCGCTTCTTCTCTCCCGACCCCTACGTGCAAATGCCCGATTTTACCCAGAACTTTAATCGGTATAGTTATGCTTTGAATAATCCTTTGAAATATACAGACCCTGACGGACAGTGGATACATATAGTTATTGGTGCAGTTGTTGGCGGAATTATTAATTTAGGTATTAAAGCCTATCAGGGGAAAATCAACAGTTGGGGCGATGGCTTTGCAGCTTTTGGTATAGGAGCAGTAGCGGGAGCAATAGGAGCAGCAACAGGCGGAGCAGCATTTGCAGCGGCAGGCGGTGCGGCGGGGGGCGCAGGAGGTTTTTTGCAGGCGCAGGAGGAGGGGCAGTCGGAACGGCATTTTCTTCGCCTGTATTGAGTATGGGCAACACTGCATATTTTGGTGACCCGATGATGACAGGTCAGCAGTATCTAATGGGTATTGCTGGAGGCGCTATTTTTGGAGGTATTACAAATGGAATTACTGCATTAGCAAATGGGAGATCTTTTTGGAATGGAAATTTGCCTACACAAGCACCACTAACAACACCGGCTCCGACATTAACACCACAGCAAGAACCTATGCCGAACAACCCGCAACAACAATCACAGACACAAACACCACAGCAAAAAGGACAAGAAGGAGTTAATAAATATATACAAGAAGAAATTTTGCCCAATGGCGGAACTGCAACGACAGAAGTAACATTAGAAGTTAATGTAATTAGAGTTCGTGTTGATATAGCAGCAGATTTTAATGGCGAAATAACATTAATAGAAGTTAAAAATGGACCGCATGCAGGATTTACGCCCAATCAAAAAATTGTTTATCCACAAATGTAGGGAGAAATAAAGGTTCCTATTATTCCGAGGGGAGCAAATGCAGGTCAAATCCCTCAATGGCAAGTAGGTCAGCCAACAACAAACTATTATCTAATAATAAAGAGGTATTGATAGAATTATCAAAAAAACTTAAAAGAGTTTATTAAAAAAATATAATCAATATGAGTTACGATTTAATGGTATTTAGAAAAGAGGCAGCCCCTAAAAAACGAATTGATTTTTTGGAATGGTATAAAAAACAAATCGAATGGTCGGAAGGATATAGTTATGATGATTCATCAAATACATCACCGGAATTACGAAATTGGTACATTGAGATGAAGCAAATTTTTCCGCCTATGAATGGGCCAGATGCTCCAACAGATAAGGAATGGGATAAATTGGAAAAGCAAGGATTAGACTCTTACGCAACTGATTATGTCATAAGTGGGGATTTCATTTATGCTGCTTTTGCTTGGTCGGTTGCAAAAGAAGCATACAAAACAATGTATAAATTTGCAGAAAAATATGAAGTTGGTTTTTTTGATGTTAGCAGTGAGTCTGGAAATATATTTTTTCCTGAAAATGGCAAACTAAAAAAAATATAGTATGGTGGTCAATTTGTCATCTAATAACAATATTTCATTATAATATATTAATTTTATGTCAAAATATTTTAGAAAAGAAATAGAAACTAATCTGCATACTATATGTATGCAGTTTGGTTTTAAGAAAAAAGAATATGTTTTTTGTAAACCTATCAATGAAAACGCTATTGCTCGATTAGGGTTCGGTTTTGCTACTCACCAATATAAAGGGCATATATTCGTCAATATATTCGTTAGTGTATTTTACAAGAACGTTGAAGAATTACATAGTAAATTAATGGAATACTCTACTAATGGTACAATAGGAATGCAAATAGGATATTTAATGCCCGAAAAAACATATAAAGAGTGGGATTTCGTAGAAAATTCCGATAATATGTCAGCGTATGCAGATATTAAATATGCTATTGAAACGTATGCATTTGCTTATTTTGAGAAAATGAAAGATATTGATTTCTTTTTTAAGTTAATGAAAGAAAGAAACAGGGAAGTTCTTTGTGGAATTGATAAATATTTACCCATTTTGTACTATATTAAAGGCGAAAAAGAAAAGGGAATTATTGCAATAGAAGAAGCAATTGAACGAATTAGTAAACGCCCAACAGAAGAAGCAATTAGAGCAAAAGTAGGAAACCCTCAAAATATGACAATAATCAGATACGATGATAAGCGAACATCTGAAGAAATAAAAGAGATAGAAAAGAATTTACCACCAGGTGGTAGTATAATGTTTGTAGGTGCAGGATATGATGGTGTAGTTGACCCTATGTACTTAAAGTTTGTGGAAAATTATAAAAAATTAGAATAATTATGAACGAGATACATTTTTATGATAAAAACAGAAAAGTTGTTATGAGTTTATATGATTTTTCTTTAAATAACGGAAATGAACCTACAATAAAGTTTTCTGTAGATATTTCTTACCTTTTTTATAAAGCATTTCATATTATAGAAGATTATAAAATTTATTTTGAAAGTTTTCTTAAAGAATTGAATTTGCTTTATGAGAATAAAAGAATGATTGCACAATTTATTCCGATAGAAAGGCAACTTGAGATTTATTTTAAACAAGTTGAATTTGGTCATATAGATGTTTGTATAAAATTAAATAATTTTTATATAGATTACACTATGTATCAATCAGCACTAATAATCAACTACAACATAGACCAATCTTTTTTACCTGAATTGATTGGAGAAATTTCAACAGTTTTAAAATTCGCTAACACTTAATGCTGCAAGTATGCCAACCTGTACAGTTCAAGTTTTTTAACTTGGGCTGTGTAACAGCAGACAAGACATTCCATATTTTAGAAATATGGAATGTCTATAACAAAACCTTTTAATCCCTAACTCCGCAAAAAATTAACCCTTATAGGAAAAAAATGTAAAAAAAAACGGCACTATTATTTGGTAGTGTCGTTTTTTTGTTGTACTTTTGCAGTAACCTATTTAGGTTATTGCAAAAGTATTAAGTTTAATAAGTGATTATTTAAGAAAAAGGGACGTAGGCTTATTCATCCTCGCCCCTTAGAATAAATGCTATTTTATTATTGACAGCTCATTATTTACCTTCCGACAATTTTTTATATCCGTCAAAACGCCATTTGGCATTCTTTTCGGTAGCCACAAATAACTCTTCGGCTTCTTGTGGGAACGTTTTCAGTAATGAATTGTAGCGTACTTCGCTCATGATGAATGGGCGGAATTTGCTCCAATCGGGTTCCGGACTGTCTAAAACAAATCCGTTACCACCTGTTTCTTCTACATCGGGATTAAATCTCCACAAATGCCAGTAACCGCATTCTACCGCCAATTTCTCTTCTCTTTGGGTAGTTCCCATACCTGTTGTGATGCCGTGATTAATACATGGAGCATAGCAAATGATGATGGATGGTCCGTGGATTGCCTCAGCCTCTTTGATGGCTTTGAGGAACTGTGCCTGATTGGCTCCCATAGCCACTTGCGCTACATATACATATCCATAAGATTTGGCTATCATACCCAAGTCTTTCTTGCGGATTTTCTTGCCTGATGTAGCAAATTTAGCCACCGCGCCGGCAGGAGTAGATTTAGATGATTGTCCACCGGTATTTGAATATACTTCGGTATCCAAAACCAATACATTTACATCTTCTCCGGAGGCTAAAACGTGGTCTAAACCGCCAAATCCGATGTCATAAGCCCAACCATCGCCTCCAATGATCCATTGACTGCGTTTCATAAAGAAGTTTTTCAACTCCAAGAGCTCTTTGCATAATGTGCACGCAGGACATTCGCAAGTGGTGGCTCCTGCTGCTTTTTTAGCTTTCACTTCCACTAATTTATCAGCAAATTTGGCACCTTCACTCTCGAAAAATGCAATTACATCATCTATAGACATAATTCCCCATTCAAGAGCGGCGATATACTCGTCAACAACTTTTCTGCCTGCCTCACCGGTATCATTCATATTGTCGAGCCATGCTTGCGCGGCATTTTTAACGCGTTCATGAGTCCAATCAATGGCCATCAACGCTTTGGTCTTTTCAATCACACGTTCACGCAATTGATGAGTAGCAACTTCCATACCCAAGCCATATTCTGCATTGTCTTCAAATAAAGAGTTAGCCCATGCCGGACCAAAGCCTGATTTGTAGTTTTTGCAATAAGGAGTGGAAGGAGCAGAACCTCCATAAATGGAAGAGCAACCTGTAGCATTAGCAATCAACATACGTTCGCCGAAAAGTTGGGTTACAGCCTTGATATAAGGTGTTTCACCACAACCTGCACAAGCTCCTGAAAACTCAAATAGAGGTTGTGCAAATTGGCTGTTCTTAACGGAAGCATATTTATCTATGAGATTATCTTTATAGGTTACCTGTTTTTGAGCATATTCCCAATAAGGGATTTGTACTAATTGGTCTTCCAATTTAGAGAGAACAATGGCTTTATTTTTAGCAGGACAAACATCTACACAGTTACCACAACCGGTACAGTCAAGCGGAGAGATTTGCATGCGAAAGTGCATACCTGCCATCTCCTTAGGTGCTTTCATGTCGAGGGTAGTCATGCCGGCAGGAGCTTTAGCTTTTTCTTCGTCGTTCATCACTACCGGACGGATTACGGCGTGAGGGCAAACGTATGAACATTGATTACATTGAATACAATTCTCCGGGATCCATTCAGGAGTAGTGATTGCGATACCACGTTTTTCATATTCGGTAGTACCGGCAGGGAAAGTACCATCTTCATATCCTTTGAAAGCACTAACAGGAAGGTCATTTCCTTTTTGAGCCAGCATCGGCATCATCACATGATTAATAAATGCCGGTTTAGAAGCATCGTCTGTAGCTGGGATAACCGTGATTTTTGCCCATTCGGCAGGGATTTCTATCTGTTGTACATCACCACCACGGTCAACGGCGGCATTGTTCATCTTGACAATTTTTTCGCCCTTACGTCCGTAAGATTTTACGATAAATTTCTTCATCTGTTCAACGGCTAAATCGTAAGGGATTACTCCTGAAATCTTAAAGAATGCAGATTGAAGAATCGTATTCGTTCTGTTGCCTAAACCGATCTCTTCGGCAATACTGGAAGCATTGATGATGTACATCTTAATCTCTTTTTCTGCCAAATATTTTTTAACGTAATCAGGAAGGCGTTTTTTGGTCTCTTCAGCATCCCAAATGGAATTGTAAAGGAAAGAGCCACCCCGTTTTAGACCTTTTAAACAGTCATATTTTTCCAAATAAGCCGGTACATGTACCCCTACAAAATCAGGTGTCCCCACTAAATAAGGAGCTCTGATAGGTTCGTCCCCAAAACGGAGATGGGAACAGGTATAACCGCCTGATTTTTTACTATCATAGTCAAAATAGGCTTGACTGTATTTATCGGTATTATCTCCAATAATTTTAATAGAGTTTTTATTGGCACCCACAGTACCATCAGCACCTAAACCATAAAACTTAGCTTCAAAAGTTCCTTTAGGAAGGATAGCAACTTCAGGGGGTAATGGTAATGATTTATGGGTAACATCATCAACAATACCAACGGTAAATTGATTTTTAGGATTTGCAGATTTAAGATTATCAAATACTGCAATCATCTGAGCAGGAGTAGTATCTTTCGAGGATAATCCAAAACGACCACCAATAATTAAAGGTTTCTTATCAGCAGAGATATCTTTACAATTGAAAAATGCTTCTACTACATCAAGATAAAGAGGATCACCATTGGCACCTTGTTCTTTAGTACGATCAAGTACACAAATTCTTTGAACTGATTCAGGGAGTACTTCTCCAAGATATTTAACTGAGAAAGGACGGTATAGGTGCACTGAGATGACCCCTGTTTTGCCTCCTTCCCTGTTTAATTTATCAACCACAGTTTTAAGGACATCGGTAATAGAACCCATTGCAATCACAACATCTGTAGGTTTTTCGCAACCATAATAGGTAAATGGGGCATACTGACGACCTGTTAATTTGCTGATTTTCTTCATATAATTGGCAACGATGTCCGGTAAGCGGTCATAAAATGGATTTTGAGCTTCCCGAGTTTGGAAATAGATATCCGGATTTTGAGCGGTACCCCTTGTGCAAGAATGTTCCGGATTAAGTGCATTCTGACGATATGTTTTTAAAGCATTCCAATCCACTAATTCTTTAAGTGCTTCCATATCAGCCGGAATAACTTTCTGAATTTCGTGAGAAGTACGGAAACCATCAAAGAAATGGAGGAATGGAATACGACTTGTAATAGCCGTAAGGTGAGCCACAGGAGCTAAGTCCATAATTTCCTGAACCGAACCGGTAGCCAACATAGCAAAACCGGTCTGACGTGTGCTCATCACATCCGAATGGTCTCCAAAGATAGAGAGTGCCTGAGCTGCTAATGCACGAGCAGATACATGAAATACTCCCGGAAGTAATTCACCTGCAATTTTATACATATTAGGAATCATCAGCAACAAACCTTGTGAAGCTGTATAAGTTGTGGTTAAAGCGCCAGCTTGTAAGCTACCATGAACTGCTCCGGCTGCACCGGCTTCTGATTGCATTTCTACAACCTTCACTGTTTCTCCAAAGATGTTTTTTCTGCCGTTAGCTGCCCACTCATCTACATATTCAGCCATCGTAGAAGATGGTGTAATAGGGTAAATAGCGGCAACTTCACTAAACATATAAGCAACGTGTGCCGCAGCCTGATTTCCGTCGCATGTCATAAATTTTTTTTCTGCCATAATCAATTGATATTAAAATGGTTGTGTAAATACTTGTCTGTTTTTTTTAAAGTGCAAATTTACGAAAAATAATTGAGAATTATAGTGGTAATTCAGGGTAAACGCATATAAAATAAACTTTTTTTATAAATACACATTTTATGTTAACTAATCAAAAAAGAATTGCAAGTTTGTTGCAAAATAAAGATTATCAAGAAATTAACAAGTTAGTTTGTAAAATGGAAGGCTTAACAAATGAAGAAATTGAGGTTATTTCAAAATAAATTTTGATATTTCAAAAAATATATGTATTTCTGCATACAATAATATGTAAAACTAATTATTTAAAATACAATACTATGAAAACATCATTAGTATAGGCACGAATAGATGCCGATGTAAAAGAAAAAGCAGAACGCTATTTTTATTCTTTTGGATTAGATTCTGCCACTGCTATTAAGAGTTTTTTTTGCTAAAGTGGTAGAAACAGGGAGTATTCCTTTTCAAATAGGAACAAATGCAGAAGATGCGTATGATGCAATGATAGGAGAGGAGGCTTACGAAGAATATTTAGCAAGTGGAAAACAAAAGCGTCCTATTTCTGAACTATACAAAAAATATAATATCAAATGATTTACAGCATTTCTTTTTCAGATAAATTTGAAAAATCACTTGACAAAATTGACAAAGCAAATGTTACAAAAATATTAAAGTATTTGAAACAATACATTGATAGTGCAGAAAACCCGCGTGCCTTTGGCAAAGCATTAATTGGAAACCGTAAAGTATTTTGGCTATACCGCGTAGGCGATTATCGTATTATTTGCGATATTGCAAGATAGCGAATGTATAGTTTTGACACTATCTTTTGTTAGTGAAATTCCTTGACTTCCTAATAATTTGGTGAAGTTAATTTCAATACAAATAGCTATTAATAATTAGCTACATATTTTTATTTACCTATTAATAGTTAGTGAAGTGCCTGTTTTAATCTACTATTTTTGCCTCATAAAATAAGAGCAATGAAAAATAGAATAAGTTTCTGGGCATTTTTAGGTTTAATGGTTTGTTTTTCAACTGTTTTTGCTCAAGATAAATCCGATGAAACCCCTATTTCTTACGAACAATATGAGCAGTTAATGTCTCGTATCCATGAATTAGAAAATAAAATTAATAAACCAGATAGTGTTCATCAAAAAAAAATAAAAAAAGGAATCTTAGAAATAGGAGGCTACGGAGAGGCTGTTATGCACAGATTTTTTTACAGCGATAATTTTAATCGTTTTTATTACCCGGATCAATATAAAAATGTCAAAAGTCGCGGTCAATTTGATCTTCCTCACGTAGTCTTCTTAGTTTCCTATGATTTTGGAAAGGGTTGGAAGGTCTCTTCCGAAATTGAATACGAACACGGCGGTACTGGTTCAGCTATTGAAATAGAAGCCGATGAATTTGGTGAATATGAACACGAAATAGAACGGGGAGGTGAAGTGGTTTTAGAACAATTTTGGATTCAAAAAACATTCAACAAAGCGGTTAATATTAGAGCAGGACATATCATTATTCCCTTTGGTATAACTAATGCACATCATTTGCCTACTGAATTTTTCTCGGTATTGAGACAAGAAGAAGAGAGCCAGATATTCCCTTGTACTTGGCATGAAACAGGGATTAGTTTTTTTGGAAGAAAAAACAATTGGAATTATGAAGCGGTATTTGTAGCCGGTTTAGACGCAGATATGTTTAATGATGCCAATTGGATCAAAGGTGGTGGCACTTCTCCTTATGAATTTAAACTGGCTAATGCTTTTGCTGGTGCTTTTCGTATCGATAATTATTCTGTGAAAGGATTGAGAATAGGTCTTAGTGGTTACTATGGGCATAGTGCTTCCAATAGCTTGAAAGCTGACCGTTACAAAGGATTGCAAGGCGCGGTAATTTTGGGATCTATAGATCTCAACTACAAAAATTATAATTTGTGGATGGCTGCCAATGTTGATTATGGACATCTTACCGACTCCAAAGCGATCTCTAAGATTAATAAGGCTTTGCCTAAAAACTCCCCTTCTCCAAGAACCAATATAGCTTCCGATGCACTCTGTTATGCGGTAAATGTAGGATATGACTTTTTTGGACTTTCCGAAAAATTGAGTGCCAAAAACATGAAGTTTTATCTTTTTGGGCACTATGGTTTTGTCAATTCCATGTTGAAAACAGAGGAGGGTATATTAGCCGATAAACGGTTTGGTAAGCATCTGATTTCGGGGGGTATCAATTTTTATCCTATTAAAGAAATAGTGGTCAAAGTGGAGTACGGTACTCGACTATTTGCAAGTAGTGTTTATAATTCTGAAAATACATTTTCTATAGGTATCTGTTTTTCAGGTATGTTTACCAGAAATTTCGACAAGAATTAATTTTATAAAGAATTAAAAAAATAATATTTGTTACCTTAAATCATACATAAAATGAAAAAAACAAACTTCTTTCTCTTCATCATGATTCTTTTCGGTACTCTTTCTTTTGTGGGTTGCAAAAAACCGGTAGAAGATGATGATGAAACAAAATGGGTAAAAATCATCGAATCTTATACCGATAATACTGTGATTGTAACCTATAAGAATATGGCTACTAATGCAGTAGAGCTGATGCACTTGTGTGAGCAGATGAGATTAAATCCCACCGATTTATTGATTACAGAGGCTTGTAAGAGCTGGAAACAAACCCGTCAATATTGGGAACAGAGTGAAGCATTCCTCTATGGACCGGCAGAATACAATAGTCTTGATCCCCATATCGACAGTTGGCCTCTTGACCTCAATAGATTATTACAAGTATTAGCTCAGCCGGATATTTTAGACATTGATGCCGCTTATGTTCGGACTAATTTTGGTGCCAGTCTTGTAGGGTTTCATGCTGTAGAGTATGTACTGTTTAATAATGGCGCACCAAGACAATCTACACAACTCTCTGCGGCTGAGTTGTCGTACTTAACAGCTCTTTCAAGAGTATTAGCGGAGGATTGTATCCTGCTGGAAGGCAGTTGGTCTGGAGTAGAGGCACTCTCTGCCGATAAAAGAACCATTCTCACCCAAGCCGATCTAACCATTTCATCCAATTTCGGAAAAGAGTTTAAAAATGCAGGGAAAGTGGGAAGTCGTTACACCTCTGCAATACAAGCAGTACAAGAGATTATCGAAGGATGTAAAGATATTGCCGATGAAGTAGGTAATTCAAAAATTGCTGACCCCGTCTCTTCGGGTAATGTTTTAGAAGTGGAATCATGGTATAGCTGGAATTCTCTTCAAGATTTTATCAATAATATCAATAGTATTCAAAATTCTTACTATGGCTCTACTACCGGCATTGCTGAACACTCTTTAAGTACCTTTGTGGCAGAAAAGAACAAAGATTTAGATATTGAGATTAAAAATAACATTCAAAATGCTAAAGATAAAATCAGAGACATCGGAGAACCGTTTAGAAATCATTTAGATAATCATGTCGGTGCTGATGCGGCTATTAAAGCCTGTGATAATCTGTTCAACTCTCTACAAAAAATTTATTCTGTTTTAGATTAAAAAAAATAAAAAATACAATATTCATGAATAAAAAATACATAATGAGTAATAAAATGGCACATTTGCATTTTTCATACTTACAAACTGCATTATTCCTTACTATATTTGCATTATTTATAGGATGTAAACCTAAGGAAGTAGATACACTCGAACTGAGTGAAGAGTATTATACCGGCGGTAAAAACGGTACTGCTTTTATCAATGGGAGTATGTCTTATGAGCAACAGGCTTCGGCAGTAAGCGATGGCATAGCTTTTCTGAAAGGAGAAAAACTTTTTGAAGGGAGATTTGTTGAAGGGAATGGGACTACTCCATTTTCGGGGTTAGGACCTGTGTACATCCGTTCCAGTTGTAAGGACTGCCACCCGGGGTATGGACACGGAAGACGGATGGATAGATATAATGCCGATGACTATGGTAATGGCTATCTGCTGGTAATCTATGATGATGAAGGAAAATTATGCCCACAATTTACGGGCATGCCTCAAACTCGTGCCACCTATCCTTTCTTGCCGCCCATTCAAGAATCAGGGATTCACATTACTTGGCATCAATATGTAGATGAATTTGGAAATCAATATCCTGATGGAGAGACCTATTCGTTGATATACCCAATAGTAACTATCGATAGGGAAGCCATTTTGCCGGAATTAAGACCTGATAACTATCACGTAGCAGTAGAAGCTACGATAGGCATTTATGGGACCGGCTTATTGGATGCCATCCCTGAAAGTGCACTGATAGCGGAACATAGTAGTCAGCAAAGTCGTGGTTACTGTCAGGGAATGAGTGAATTGCCTTATGCGGCAGATGAAAATGGCAATATGAAGGTGGGGCGTTATACGTATGGATGTACTCGTAGTACCCTCCAAAACGGTCCCGGTGCTAATGCTTTATGGAATATCACTAATGTTATCCGCCCCGACAGAAGATATCACTATATTACTACCGCTTATGCTCAAGCGATGGCAAACAATAGCAATGTACAGCAAGTCTTAGGATGGAGTAGGGATTCTATTTACAACTATCTGATGAGTACTAACCTAAGTCCCGAAATGAGTATGAAAGACTTTGATGATTTTATGGTATGGCATAGAGGATTGGCAGTGCCGGCAGCCCGCAATTTGGATGACCCTGTTGTGCAGACCGGAAAATCTTTGTTCTATTCAATGGGTTGTACCGCTTGTCATAAGCCCTCTTGGATAACCGGAAATGATCCACATCTTGCTCAATATTCCAATCAGAAAATATGGCCTTATACCGACCTGTTACGTCATAACTTAGCTATGTATGAACCCGGCTTGAGAGCCAATTGTAGAACTATTCCGCTTTGGGGTAGGGGATTGTCAAAAGTCTGTACCGGCTATGACGAGCATTTGCACGACATGCGCGCCCGTACATACGAAGAAGCTATTCTTTGGCACGGAGGTGAAGCGGCTGCCTCACGAGATAAATTTAGACATTTGTCTAAAGACCAACGTAAGGCTGTAGTCAAATTTTTAGAAGCTATTTAAAACTATATTACTGTTTTTCTCGTTCTCTATTAGGTGTAATTTTATTTTAATAATCTTTGAAAAAGTTGCTGAATATTCGTTTTATCTTGTTGTTACTCATTATCGTGAGTTTAGCGGTTGCTACTTTCGTTGAGGTTAACCACGGAACCGAGTTTGTGATGCTTCGCTTTTACCATGCGGTTTGGTTTATGGTGCTTTTGGGAGTTACGGCGCTGCTTTTTTTGATCGATACGATTCACAAAAAATCATATAGGCACAACAAACCCTATTTTTGGGCTACTATAGCCATGATCGTGATACTGGCAGGGGGATTATGCTCTACACTGACGGCAGAAAGAGGTGTTTTATCGCTTAGAAAGTCAGGCACTGCCCATGAAATAGAAGTTGCTCAAGGAACTATACGGCTCCCTTTTTCGGTTACTTTGCAGAATTTCAAGATCCTTTATTACGAGGGAACTATTACCCATTCAGGGTACGAAAGTGAAGTTGTTTTTAAGGATAAACAACGACAACTTACTAAAAAAGTAACGGTCAATCACCCGGTAACCTTTCATGGTTATCGTTTTTATCAGACTTCTTACGATAGTGATGGCAATGGCACCCTATTTTCGGTGGTCTATGATCCTATTGGTACTTCTCTAACTTATTGTGGTTATGCCCTGTTAATATTCTCTATGATAGGCTATTTTGTCAAAAAAATCAGAAGAAAACGTACAAGGGTCATCTCGTTGATGCTTCTTTTAATTGCTTTTTCAGGGACTTTATCTGCTCAAAAGACCATCACGAAGGAGGAAGCTACAGCTTTTGGTCAAATATTAATTCAATACAACGGTAGGATAGTACCGCTCAGTACTTATGCCACAGATTTTACCTTAAAGCTCATCGGTAAAAGCAGTTATAAAGAGTTTAATGCAGAACAAGTTTTGGCGGGCTGGCTTTTCTATCCCGAGATTTGGCAGTATGAAAAAATGGTTAAACATAAAGGAATCAAAGAGTTTGATGAAAAATTTGCTATTATCATGCAGTTGCATGACGGTTATTCGTTGAAAATTTTTCCATATAAGAACGCATGGTATGCCCCTACCGATAATTTGAAGGCTATAAATTCCGAAGACACCCTTTTTATTGCTCATATTTTACAATATTTATATGAGTCTGTCGATCAAGAAGACCATGCCGGCACTATGGCTATTCTGAGTAAAATTAAGTTATATCAACTTTCTCGAACAGAGGAGCTTACTATTTTAAATTCTAAAATTGAAGCTGAAATTTTCCTCAATCATCTTCCTTTTATAGCCATCACGTTCCCTGTATTATTGACGTTAGCTTTATTCTCTTTTATTTTATTGATTATCAATAATTTTTATCAGAATAAATTAAAAATATTTTTCACTATTTCCAAATTGCTTACGCTACTTGTTTTCATTGCTCTTACGATTTTTATTTTGTTAAGAACGTATATATCAGCCCATTTTCCATTTAGTAATGGTTATGAAACGATGTTATTGTTGTCGTGGATTTTGATGTTGATGACGCTCATTTTTGCCTATAAAAGTAATTTTTTACTTTTTGGGGGGCAATTACTGACAGGATTCACGTTGTTGGTTTGTTCATTAAATGCTATGAATCCCCAGATTACCACTCTCATGCCGGTATTACATTCTCCTTGGCTCAGCATTCATGTCTCTTTGATGATGATATCTTATGCACTATTGGCATTTATTGCCATGATTGGATTGTTGTTTTTGATCAGCAAAGGATTCGCTGAAAACGAGCAAGAGTTTTTAGAATCACTCACCAAGACGTCCAAAACCCTCTTCTATCCGGCGATAGCTTTGATGGTTACAGGGATTATTGCCGGTTCAATATGGGCAAATGTCTCTTGGGGACGCTATTGGGGATGGGATCCTAAAGAGGTATGGGCTTTAATTACTACATTGATTTACAGTTTTTATCTTTTTGAAAGCGACCTTCATTTTTTCAAGAAGGAGCACTATTATCATCTATTTATGCTGATCGCTTTTAGTTTTGTGTTGATGACCTATTTTGGGGTCAATATCTTTTTTGCGGGGTTACACTCTTATGGGGGATAGATGCTAATAGAACATAATAAGACATTGACCCCGATATTGTTTGTGGCACAACTTTGAGATTAATTAGGGATGACTACGGGAAAGATATGATTAAATTCCATGCGAAATGGTTCTCCAATAATGTGAGTTAAAAAATCTATATATTGTTCAGTAAAAGAGAAGTCATTGGCGTTGTAATAAAGTTCAGGGAGTGGAAAATTACCTATATTTCCCATATCAATAGCTTCAGTATGATACTCTTCTAATTCTGAATAATCTACGATATTTCTCATGACTGGCATTTTGCCATATTCTTGACGTAAAAGTAAATCTACTACTTTATCCGCCAGCGTAGAGGTAAGGCGGCGATCATATTCCGAACATTTTCCTGACCTTGGAATATAACCTGAAATTTGTCCTCTTGCTTCTATGCCCAGTTTTTTATTGATTTCTGAGGCAATAGTACCACTAATACCACCAAATCGAGGGTGTCCATATTCATCTAAATCAGAACTTGCATAAACCATATCCAATTGTCGTTTTTCGTCATTCCACCAACGCACTCCTTCGGAGACGGCAATAATCATACTTTTCTTTTTTGAGCGCATATATTTTTCTTTCACTTGTTCAAAGAAAAATTCCTTACGTTCTTTAGTCATCTCAACTTCGGGAACTAATGCCATTTGAGCACCTCCAAAAACGGCACTGCCGGTAAGCCAGCCTGCATCTCGACCCATTACTTCCAAAACCATAATACGTTGATGAGACTCATTTGTGGTATGCAACTTGCTGGTTAACTTTTTGATAGCTTTAGAACCGGAAGGAAATCCAGGACAGAGCACTGCCTCAAATTGCTGTTTTTTATAATGATGAATTGTTCTTGTACGAAGGTCATTATCAATAGTTTTAGGAAATCCAATAACAGGAATGCCATATTTTTCGTACATTTTTTTAGCAGCACCATTGGTATCATCTCCACCAATAGTAACTAAGACATCAATTTTATATCTTTCAATATTTTTGATAATTTGTTCTGACCTATCTTCGGGGTGCTTTTTGCTGGGAAATGGATTAGTACGACTTGAAAATAAGGCTGTACCACCATAAATTCCATCATAAGGAATGTTGGTCAGGTCAACAACATCTCCATTGCCAAGTAATCCTTTCCAACCCTTTTGAATACCATATACCTTAAAACCAAGCATTGAAGCGCGATTTCTAACGGCTTCAATGCTTGAGTTTATTGCCGGTGTATCACCGCCTCCAGATAAAATAGCTAATGTTTTTCCCGAAAAAAGTTTGTCTGTTCTCATCTTAAAATCTTGTTTACTCTACACCATTATTTGATAATGCAAAAATACAAGATTTTTTTCAATTATTCAAAACTATTTTTAGAAGAGAAATAACTTTTTCTTAATTACTATGCTGTAGGAGCGGCTTCCACATTACGGGTACTGAGCACAGTAACGATAATCTTGTTTGCCGGTTCGAGAAATTGAACACTTTCAACTTTTAAAGCATTCACTTTAACAGAATCAAGGATGTCTAAACCTGAAATATCAATGTTGATATACTCAGGAATATTCTTTAATTCGCCTTTTACTTTTAATTTTCTAACTTTTTTTGCCAATTTACCACCGCGTAATATTCCCGGAGAAGTAC
>JAITTF010000057.1 GCA_031287215.1 Bacteroidales bacterium | reverse complement strand
GCAGCATTGATCCAAGCGCTACTTCCTTGACCGTTCCATCTAACTATGACTGTATCGTAAGAGGGCATTGCTATGATAGAGAGGTTGCTACTCATAAACCAGTTAGCAGTTGCAGTAGTATCTTTTGGAAGGTGTACGTTGAATTTATAAAACTTACAGTCGGTAATGGTATCGGGTCCTTGCAAATAAGTTTCTACCTCATTAATAAGATAATTCACCAATTTTCCGTTAAAGGTAACATGATACATATTCACATCCTCAGAACCGGCATAGCTTTGAAAAGGAATTCTATGTTGTGCGACCAAGTCCATTCCTGAGATATCGGCAAACAAATCTATATCACCATTGATATCCAAAGTCGATTTATTAGGCATAAAACAATGGTATTTTTTATTTAAATAAATAGATGTAAGTCCACCTCCTGTATCATCAAATTGTGTTGCAATTTGGTCAAATGTATCATAATTTCCTCCGGGGGCCTGATCTACTCTACATGTTCCATTAATTGGAACAGTTATTGTCCAAGTATTAGGAATCGGAATAAATATTAATTGCCATTCTGCCGAAAACACTTCGTCAGTTTCCCCACAATCAGGATAGCCCACAATAAAATAATTTGCAGAAGTTAAAATGTAATATGCATAAGCATGAAGCACCAAATGTTCTTGGTTAATATAATCAGGCACCATCATATCCGTAAAAGAAGGAAGTTCCTCATTAACCTCATAAGAGGGAGAACCAGATAAACTTCCATTTGCTACTGCAATTTTTCTTAGAAACGAAGGATAACCATTAGTGGCAACATTGTTATTACGTCTTGCAGTATTCCACTTGGTTCTATAAGTTCCACCTTCACCATGTTTATGCTGTACTAACATTTGTTTGGCTGCAATGCTGCAAAGAACTTCTTCATACTTATCCTTAGCAGGACCAATTGATTGATGATAACCTAAATATTCTAAAAATGCCTGTGCGCCCATTGAAATATTTGCCCACTGATGCGGAGAGTCATACGAAATCCACAATCTACAATTATGTTTTCCGTAATTACATAAAGGATCATTGGGATGTTTTTCCATATAGGTAAGCGCATAACGAGTAATCTGACCACCCATACTGGGACCTACCACTACTATTTTTTCTTTACTTCCACTCTCATTCAATTGTTGATTAATCCAATTAATCAGCTCAATACAAATCATAGCATTCTGCTCGATATAACCTCCTCCATCAGGCAAATCTAAGACCACAAGGTCATAACCATGCTCGCCAATGAGTTTGTCTCCAAGATGTTTAGTATCATTGTCGTAATATAGCATACTCCAAATTGATTTATGGTCGTTTCCATCGTCATTACTCTCAAACTTTCTTTTGTTTCCTGGATCAAATCCATCTACTACCAAAACAGGTTTTCTAAGTATTTTATCCTCACTGGAATAATAAATTCTAACAAGTCCGATTCCTGAAAGGATTTGGGTTTCTCCTTGTCTGTATGTATAACCAGCTGTTCTTGAAACTCCGGTATAGTCAAGAAATGGTATTTGTTGCCAAATATTATAGTCAGAAATCCAGTAATTTGTAATAGTATTATCATTTGCTTTTGATACTTTGGGTAAAACAATTTCAATCTTTGAATATGTCTCTATAAGAGTTCCATTTGCAAGTGTAGCAATTAAATGAATAATCTTAATGCCTCCTTCTGCATATTCAATAGGAAAAGAAGAATTTAGATCGAAGAAATGCAACCCTGTTTCATCACCGAAATCAACTTGAAGTTGCGTAATAGCATTACCTGTATTGTCAAAACGAAATATATCGCTAAGACGATATACGATAGAGGAAGAAAAGTGTCTTTTAATTAAAGGAGCAGCACACAAAATGGTAGATTCAAGATAAAGCGATGAAGATATATTGGTGTTCTCTGCAATCAGACCATTTCCGGCTACATACAACTTTTGTCGAGCTGCTGCAGAATCAATATTATTAAAACGATAATGAAGTAAAGCGATATCAACTATGTTGGTATTTTTTAAAATTTGTCGTTTTAGACTGTCAGAATCGTATGGTAACCGTGCCGTAGGAATAAATGTCGCCCGATAAAGTTCAGAATACCCTTGCAGAAAAATATCTACATCAGCAGTATCAGGATTGGTAAAACGGAATAAATTTGCGAAAGGGACGACCCTTTCGTAGAGTATGCCTGTAGTGGCATCCGTTCGACTGACATTGATAAAAATGGAGTCAAACATTTGAGTAAAGGTTTGCATATTTTGCGCTTGCATAGCGTTTGCCATTACTATTGTAGTAATCAGCAATGTGAGTAATTTTTTATTCATTTTTTTAATTTTAATTAGGATTGTTTTGATTAAAAAAACTGCTAAAAAAACACATAAAAAAACGTGGATTTTCTTTATCCGACTCAAAAGGTTTTCCACGACCTACAATCCTGATAAGAAAGCCCACGCACAAGCGCAGACATTCACTTTAGGATTGTATATTATAGCCTAAGCTACAATGTGGAATTTTTGAGTCTAAAGCAAATGATTATTTTACAAACATTAGTATCCTTTTATTTTTCATATTTTTTTTTAATAACAATAAATTTAAACTTTAATTATTTTAGAAATCTAACTGCAACCCAACTCCTGATGATATAAAACCAATTTTAATATTTACTCCTTTGTTTGAAGAAAGCAAATGCTGAGCATTATAATCAGAGACTAAACGATTAAGCGTTTTTTTTCCTAAACAGTGTAATACTATTCCAGAAGTTAAAAATACTATGCCAAAACTAAATGTAGGAATGAAAACTAATCTAAATAAATCAGCACCAAAAGTGCCTTTTTTAACTGGTAGTAAAGCTACAATATACATAGTAGCACCTGCTAAAAGTAAAGAGCCAACACTAAGTAATGGAATTGAAGTTACATATTCTTTTTTTGCTTTTTTATAATCAATAAATTGTTGTTCTGAAAGCATGAATTGTATTTGAGTATCATTAAGGTATTCGGGTGTATTAGAACTTGTTAATCTATAATCTACTCGTTTAAGATTTAATAATTTAAGATACTCAATATCAATGTATTTAGTATCAACTTGTGCGGATAATTTAATTGCAAACAAGAAGAATATAATTGTTGAAATAAATTTATTCATTTGAAAATTGTATTTAATTATTTTATCTATTTATAACTTAAACGGCATTAAAATATCTTTACAGCCTGCGTTTCAAACGTTGTTCCGCAGGCAGTGCGATATGTATTTGTTTTTACCTAACCGAAATAGGGTGAAAGGTGTGAAGGCACGAAGGCGTGAATGCACGAAGGCGCGAAGACTTCCGTTCTCCGTGTTCCGTTCTCCGTTTTCTGCTTTTCTGTTCGTTACCGTATTCATTAGACCCTCCGTTAAAATACGGCACAAAGATACAATAAAAAGATTCAACAAACGTTAAAAAAATAAATTTTTTTTGCAAATATTGTTTTAAGTATGTGGTTTCTAAGGGGATAATTTTTAGAGAATGCCATTTTTGATGCGTTGATGTTTATTTATTTCTGTTTTTGTTGAGTTTTTTGACGCCAT
>JAITTF010000056.1 GCA_031287215.1 Bacteroidales bacterium | reverse complement strand
GCAGCATTGATCCAAGCGCTACTTCCTTGACCGTTCCATCTAACTATGACTGTATCGTAAGAGGGCATTGCTATGATAGAGAGGTTGCTACTCATAAACCAGTTAGCAGTTGCAGTAGTGCCTGCGGGAAGATGAACAGCATATTTATAAAAACCGCAATCTTTGACAGTATCTGGTCCTTGAATGTAGGTTTCTATCTCATTTAAGAGATAATCTACGAGAGTATCATTAAAAGTAACATGTTCCATATTATACCCTCTTGGTGCCCATGCACTTGCAAACGGGATCTTGTTTTGATTAATTAAATTCTCTATAGAAAGGGAGGCACAAGGATTTTGATTACCCTGAGGATATCCTAAAGTACTATATGTTGGCATAAAACAGTGAGAGGGAAGTGGTAGTGTTATATTACTTTCATTTATATGCAACATCTCAACTGCTCGAATTTCATCGTTTAGAATTTGAAACGTATTATATGTGCCACCAGGTGCAGCGTCGTACCCACAATTCAATCCATTTGTATGTCTTTTATTAGAAATAAAACCAGGTGATGTACAATATAGATGAGCTACTTTTTGGCATTCATTAGGACTTGGTTGAGAACATCCATGAGACGATACCATCCATAAAGTAATGTCAATGCCAGCTGTATGTTCAATTTGAAAAGCAATATCATGGTCTTCTCCGGTTTTAGTTCCATTTATACAACCATTTGAAGCGGCTACTTTGCGCAATTTGTTTGGATAGCCTAAAGAATTGATAGTATTGTAATATCTGTAGTAATACTCTCTATCCATATCTTCGATATGTCTAATAAGCATCTGTTTTGCGGCTTTTGAACATAACAAGTTGTCATACTTTTTCTTTGCCCTTTGTCCTTTTAAAGACATAGAAAGATATTTTAAACATTCCTGAGCAGACATGGCTATATTGGCTCCATGATGAGGGGAATCAAACGAAACCCATAAACGACAATTGTGTGGCATATTATTATGCTCCATATAAGCTAATGCAAATCGTGTAACCTGCCCACCCATACTGGGACCTACTACTACAATTTTTTCTTTACTGCCACTTAGTTTAAGTAAACTATTGACACTATCAATTACAGCAATAAGGGTATATCCATTTCGCTCAATGTAATCACCTCCTCCATCTATCCAATTACTATGAGTACCATGTAATGCCACATAAAACGGAAAATTTACCATAACTATATCATAATTCAGTGCGAGCAACATACATCCCAAGTTTTGTTCGACTTGATATTGATCTTTGTACCTTAATCTTGACCATAATGAATCTACTGGGCGACCATCTTCTGGATCAAAACCATCAACAATCAGAATAGGTTTTCTGAGTTTTTTTTCACTATTTCCGTAAAAAATATACATATCTAATGCCCCTTTAAAGTCGGTTATTTCATCATATCCTTGAAATGGGATATTTGATGTAATCCAATTCCAATGTATGGTATCCTGCGTTACACATGATGGTAAATTATATTGAAAACCGTCATCTCCCGGAACTATTATTTTTATTTTTGCAAATGTATTTAGTGTGTCACCATTGTTAAAGATAATTCTAAAAGAAAGCATTTTTTTTCCGGATGTCTGATAAGAAACCAAGTTTGAACTATTCGGAACAATTGTTGGTATAAATCCGTTTCCATCATCAAAGTCGATAAACAAATTGGCAATTTCTGCAGAGCGATTAGTGAACAATAATGATGAATTTAACTCAAAAGTAAAATTATTACCCACTAATTTTTCTCTCATTGGAGCTATAACAAAAGTTTGTGCCGAATTGAAAAGTGAACCACTCTTTGAATTATCTACATACCACAACCCATCCTGTTGATAGAGTTTTCGATTATGATAAGCATTTGTATCAATGACTCCAAAATCAAAATTAAGGATGGCAATGGGTATTGTTGAAGGAGTGCTAATTCGTTTTAAACTATCCACAGGAATAGGCAAATGAGAATTGGTGCTCAGCGATGCTCTTTGCAATTCGCTATAAGCCTGAATAAAATGCCAATAACTGCTGGTATCTGAGTTTTGGCGATTGTAATAAGGGAGCCCTGCAAAAGAGAACACCCTATTGTACAAAATATTTGAGGGCACATTATTGAAATTAACATGCTGATAAATACTATCAAAAGCCTCTGTATAAGTTTGATTTTCTCCCATTTCAATAGGAGGATTGTTGTTTTGTGAATAAAGCGTAGAACATGCAAATATGCATATTACGCAAATAAATAATTGATATAACTTTTTCATTATAATTTTTTTTAATATAATTCCTACTCTTATGGATTTTCGGATTCTTCCTGTTTTTTATGGTTTTCAGTCCATTTCATAATACTCTTATGTAAAAAAACGTGGACAAAACAAAAAATTTATATAATCCTTGAGGTTCACAACAACCCGAATACCTAAATAAATTTTGCAATGTCCACGCCAAGAGGCGCGAGCGTTAAACACATTATTCAAAGGTACTCTACTATATGTTGTGATTTCAAGAATTAAGAATAAGCGATAACGCTCTATTTTATACTTGTTCTACAAGTTATGATTATTTTGTCTATACCATTGTTTTTATAAATATTATTTGATTAATGTTAGTTTTTTGAATTAAAATTATATTTATATCCAATTTTAATAATTCCTTGTGTACCGTAACCTAATTCAATAATAGTAGAGTGTATTTTACCTATTTTTATTCCAAACAAATCTAATTGATATCCTACTGGTGCAAAAATAAAACCATTTGCATTAATATTACCGTGTTCTAATGCAGAGGTAAATCCAAGTTGAGCTCCAACAGAAACAGCAAGATAAAATGAGCACACTGTCGAACGATAATAAGTAAATCTATAACTTAATTCAGGAGCAAACCAGCATCCTGCATTATCTTGAAGCCACGCATTACCTCCATAAAATGGAACGATAGAAAACAAACATCCAAGACTATGTTTGGCATTAAAATTGTAGTAATAACTGAAATTAATTGCGGGAGTAACTATTGGAATATGAGCAAAAACTGAAATTGCCCCAATCGAAACCCCCACTTCATGTTTCAGCATCTCCGCTTTGGGAGGGGAAGAGGTGATCTCCTGCGCAAAAATATTTGCTGTTAGCAGGAGCACTATGATGGATAAAAATACCTTTTTCATCGAAATAATTTTTTTGATTAATAAATTTGGTAAAAACGGCATTAAAATATCTTTACAGCCTGCGTTTCAAACGTTGTTCCGCAGGCAGTGCGATATGTATTTGTTTTTACCTAACCGAAATAGGGTG
>JAITTF010000364.1 GCA_031287215.1 Bacteroidales bacterium | reverse complement strand
TCCTTTTCAACATGCCTGAGACTGCTACAAGAGAATCCATGTCTGCCATCTTTTCAAATTTATTGACAGCAGGCGTAAAGTTTAATCCGGTAAATTGATTGATATAAAAAACGGTTAGCTTATCATAACCCGCCGGGGTATTAATACCATTTCCCACAGCAGTACCTCCTACCGGCAACTCCATCAAGTGAGATAGGGTAGATTTGATTGCCATGATACTATGCTCCATCTGTGAGCGATAAGCCGAAAATTCTTCATTCAATTGGAGAGGCGTAGCATCCATGAGATGTGTACGACCTATTTTTTTGATGGTATTAAACTGAATTTCTTTTTCTTTAATGCTCAAAATAAAACCCTCTAATTCAGGAATCGTTTTATCATGCAGCAATTTAGCAGTAGCAATACAAATGGCAGTCGGAAACATATCGTTAGTAGATTGCGATTTATTGACATCATCATTGGGAGAAAGCCATTTTTGGAGATTAATAGCTCCATGATGGAGAAGCTCCGCACGATTGGCAATCACTTCATTTACATTCATATTGGTTTGGGTCCCCGAACCGGTTTGCCAAACCGATAAAGGAAAGTTTACTGCAAGAGTACCTTCCAAAATTTCATCACAACACAAGGCAATCATATCTCGTTTTGTTGCTGAAAGTACTCCTAAATCACAATTGCTGAACGCTGCTGCTTTTTTAGCTATTGCTAATGCTTTAATAATTTCATAAGGCATTGTTTGGTTCCCAATTTTAAAATTATGGAGAGACCGCTCAGTCTGAGCACCCCATAATTTATCCTGCGCTACTTTTAAATCTCCCAGCGTATCACTTTCTATTCTGTAACTATCTTTCATAAAAACTATTAATAAAAATCTTTAACTAACAAAATATCATTAATCATAGAACCGCCAGGTAACTCCAAACGAGAATTTTAATCCTTGCATAGGATAATATGGCGTAGTAAAATAATGATTTCCAACGATGCCAGCTAATGGATTATCTAATCTCAAGAAAATACCTACTCTTTTAATTTTCAAGTTAAGATAAGCCCCTAAATAGAAATAGTTTCCGGTTTCCACATATTTTTGATGTCTGTACTGATGTATCGAGGGAACGTAAGCGTCAGCACCACAGTAAGTATTATACATCATATCCACTCCTAACTGGAGTTGCAACCGTTTTTTAACCAATCTAAAAATATAATAAATGGTAGCTTTCCCTGCAAACAAGGGAACAGGAACATACTCATTACCTGAATATTGCAAACATAGCGTAGTATTAAAACCAAAATCTTTAATTTTTACCGGTGTAAAAACCTGCAATTGAATAATACTCGAAAAGCCTTCTGTAGCATAAGGTTTCACATTTTCATCCAACACTAAATAACGATTCAGCAAGAAGTAATTGACAGAGGCATAGAGCTTATTATAAGTCCAATAGGCACTCAATTTCATAACATTTTGCTTTTGCAGTGTAGTATCCCAGCGGTATTGTACTCCTTGATATTTAGTAAAAAAATAATCGGGTGATATGCGATAATAGTCGGCAGTAACCCCCAAATAATGCTCTTTACTTCTTTTAATAGCCCATTTCATCTCTCCTTTTACGGTAGCATTATTATGCAGATACCCTAAAAAAGAGTACAAAAATTCGACATTAATATCCGTAACAGAAAACAGTCGGATTGCCGTTCTCGCAAAAAGGGTAAAACTGTTATTTTGATTTCTGGAATATCTATTTTGGGTATATTCATGGGTAATACCACCTGCAATATGAAAGAAATATTTCTGATTAGGCAATTCAGCAAAAGGCTTAAAAGAAGACCATTGTAGGGTATTAACGATAGAATAAAAACGCAAAGAATCAACCAGTGTATCTGTAGGATAAAAAGTAGTAAGCCCAAGGCTATCCTTAAACCAAGGATTTTGATAATTGATATTAAAGGATTTGTACTGAAACGAATGCACTATATAGCCAAGGTTAAAGTCTTTATTTTGCACCTGTAATTTTACAAACTGTTGAAAAAGAAGGTCATGATTTATGATATTACTTTTAGCATTACTATTTTCAACTAAAAAATCAGAAGGGTTGTGCTTTTTGGGAGGATAAAGAAAATAGAAATAATCAAATCGTTCTAAAGTGGTATCTCGAAGATCGGCTAATCCCCCATTTTCTCCCATTTTTAAACGATTTAAAATATAAGAGACTTTAAAACCATAGATTTTAGAAGGAATTTCATAATGAATAGTAGCATCTAAAGAGAAAAAATTAGTCGATTGATTTTCAAAATCATCGGCACGCGTACCGGCAGATAAAAAGCCATTCAACCCTACAATAGCAGTCATCCCTTTGTAATGTTGTGCATGTACGCCCGAAAAGAAGTTATGTCCTGAAATAGCATTAGCATACATTAACTTCGTAAAAGAGGTTTTAACGTTATAAAAATCAAGATTTTTCTGTTTTTTAAAACCCAGAGAATAGGGCAAATGAATATATGAAAAAGCACCTTCATCTTCAAA
>JAITTF010000046.1 GCA_031287215.1 Bacteroidales bacterium | reverse complement strand
CTAGCCTGTCCCCTCTATGATAAAGAATTTTCTAATTTTATGGTGCTCCCGAAAGGCGAGGTAAAAAGAGAAGGCATTATATATACACAATTAATTTTTATTACAGAAGGTTCTATTACTGTTTATAAAAAAAATTCTAAAGAGGTTTTTGTGGATGCTAACCAGTTCTTCTTGGTGTCGGCGATGGAAAATATTCATTATTGGGTAAATGAAGATGACACTAAAATTCTTGTTCTATTTCTCTATAGTAAATTAAATTTCTGTTCTCATTTCCCATTAGAATATCTGAATAGAGAAAAATTGGCTTCTTTGAGTAAAGAAACTTACACTTTGTTGACTTTAAATGAACGCCTTGCTTCTTACCTTAAGGGATTTCTTAGGATTTGGGAAGATGGTCTTAGATGCTCTTATTTGATTGATATTAAAACTAAAGAAATTCTTTTTTATCTGCGTGCCTATTATCCAAAAGAGGATTTAATGCGTTTCTTTTCCCCGATTTTGAATAATGATTCTCATTTTTCGGAAATTATTTTTGCTAATATTGATAATATCAGAACCGTTTTGGATGTGGCAAATTTGACCGGCTATAGTGTGAGTGGTGTGAAAAAGAAGTTTAAAAAAGTTTTCAATGTATCTGTTATCCAATGGATTAATAAAACAAAATCTAAAAAAATATATCAAGAAATTTGCTGCGGTACAAGAACTTTCAAAGAGATTGCCGATGACTATAACTTTACCTCTCCCTCTCATTTTGATAAATTCTGTAAAAGAATGTTTGGTTCCTCTCCAGGCACTATCAAAAAAATGAATATAGACCGTTGTGTCAATAATCGTTAAACCTGTTTTGATTGGTTTTTAATCTTTTAACCTCATTTTTAATAAAGAAAATATATAATATGATAAATTTAAAATTACTAAATCCAAAGAGTATTGCTGTTATTGGTGCTTCTAATGATACCACTAAACCCGGTGGCACAGTGCTCAGAAATCTTTTGAATAGCCAATTTAAAGGAGAAGTGTATGCCGTAAACCCTAAAGAAGCTCAAGTACAAGGAGTTAAATGTTATACTAAAGTGGAGGATCTCCCTCAGACTGATTGTGCTATCTTAGCTATTGCTGCCAAATATTGCCCGTCAACGGTCAATGTGCTGGCTTTGCAAAAAGAGACCGGTGGTTTTATTATTCTTTCTGCCGGATTTAGTGAAGAGAGCCAAGAAGGGGCATTGTTGGAAAAAGAGATTGTAGATACAATCAATAGTGTAAAGGGAAGTCTTATAGGACCCAACTGTACGGGATTTCTGAATGTGAACTATTGTGGCGCTTTTGATGCTCCTATTCCACTATTACATCCTCAAGGAATCGAATTTATTACCGGTTCGGGTGCTACTGCCGTATTTATTAAAGAGTATGGTATTACTAATGGACTTACTTTCAGAAGCGTATGGGCAGTGGGTAATTCGGCTCAATTAGGCATTGAAGATGTCCTTGAACATCTTGACGATACTTTTGACCCTTTTACCAGTTCAAAAGTGATTATGCTTTACATGGAAAATGTAAAGAAACCGCAGAAATTACTCAAACACTCCGCTTCACTCATTCGTAAAGGATGCAAAATTGCTGCTATTAAGTCCGGCAATTCTTCTGCCGGCAGTCGTGCAGCCTCCTCGCACACAGGTGCTTTAGCTACTTCTGATGTTGCTGTAGATGCTTTACTTCGTAAAGCAGGGATCGTGCGTTGCCACAATCGTGAAGAGCTCACTACCGTCTGCGCCATCTTTATGCACCCACCCGTAAAAGGCAAAAATATCGCCATCATTACCCACGCCGGTGGTCCTGCGGTTATGCTCACTGATGTATTGTCGCTCAACGGTCTTAATGTGCCTCATATTGAAGATGCTGCCGCTGAAGAACTGTTGACTAAACTCTTTCCCGGCTCTTCCGTGAGCAATCCTATAGATTGCTTAGCTACCGGAACTGCCGAGCAATTAGGGACTATCATTGATTATTGTAACGATAAATTTGATAATATAGATGCTATGTGCATCATTTTCGGTTCTCCGGGTCTCTTCTCTAATTGGGAAGTCTATCGTGTCATTGATGAGAAGATGAAAACCTCTAAAAAACCGATTTTTCCTATTCTTCCCTCTATTATTAATGTGAAAGAGGAAATTGATGATTTTATTCACAATAAACATCGGATCAACTTTCCTGAAGAGTGTGTCTTTGGCAATGCCCTGTCAAAAGTGTTGAATACCCCGGCTCCACAACCGGAGAATCCGCAACTCCCTGCTATAGACTTACAAGCTATTCGCCAAGTGATAGATGAATGTGAAGAGGGTTATATCTCTTTATCACATATTCGTCGCCTGATGGATGCTGCCGGTATTGACATCAAAAAAGAGGTAGAAACAGCTTCTGTAGAAGAGGCAATAGACTATGCGCGTAAAAACGGTTATCCATTAGTGATGAAAGTGGTAGGACCTGTTCATAAATCAGATATCGGCGGTGTAGTGCTCAATATTAAAGATGAAGAAACTGTACGCAGAGAATTTAATAGATTGATAAAAATTAAGGATACTTACGCAGTCGAAATATACAAAATGCTCTTTGGTACCGAACTCTTTATTGGTGCTTCTAAAGAGGCTGATTTTGGCAATCAGGTACTCTTTGGCTTAGGGGGTATCTTTATCGAAGTCTTGAAAGATGTAAAAGCGGTTTTAGCTCCTGTATCTAAAGAGGAAGCGATGTCTTTGATTACGCAGTTGAAAGGCTATAAAATCCTGCAAGGCGTAAGAGGACAAGAACCTGTCAATATAGAACTTTTTGCAGAAACCGTAGCACGTGTTTCCGCATTAGTAACTGCTGCCCCCGAAATCGTTGAAATGGACTTAAATCCACTATTAGGAACCTCTACATCACTTACTGCTGTAGATGCGAGAATAAGAGTGAAAAAGTAATTTTTAACAAAACCAACTCTCTAAAACAGTTTCTTACAAGAAGCTCTCACTAACCGCAACTCTCCATAAGAGAATTCATCACCAAGTGTTGCCTTGACTTCGGACAACTTTTGGTCGCCCATTATTTGAAAACAAGCTGTTATTTTTGTAACTTTTTCTTTTGGCACTAAGGTATGGATATCAATTTTTCCGGTAGCTATATAGCTTTCTAAATGTGATTCTATGGTACTTTGAACGTACCCTCGTTCTGTTGCTATTTCAGCAATACTTTTGCCCTGTTTAAAGAGTTCAAAGGTTATACTTTTGGTGTCCCCTTTAGCTGGTTTAGGAGCATGATGAGTTGTAGTCGATTTTACACTTTTGGCAACTATTGTTTTTGGTTTTGCTCCCGTTTCGCGACAATAATCGGATATTATCTCTATCATTTCTTTACCAAACTGTTTTATTTTAATCTCACCGATACCATTGATCTGTAGCAGCATTTTTTTTGTAGTAGGTAGGTAAGCGGTCATCTCATACAGTGCTTTTTGAGAAAAAATCGCAAAAGGAGGCACATCCATTTCTGTGGATTTATCCATTCTCCATGAACGTAAACGCTCAAACAAGATAGGATGTTCAATATTTTCATTATCCAAAGCTACAAATTTCTGTTTGGACTTAGGCTCTATTTTGTCAATAGATGCTACTGCTTTAGTTTGCAAAAAATCTGTCAAATGGAATCCATTTTGGCAAGCTTTCAGACTCTCTTGTTTAACGCGAATCTCCTCTTCCAAGCGAGCAATAGCATCATCAAGTTGTTTTTTAACGGTTTTGTTATCAATATCAAAATCGATTTTTGACAGTTTGTCGATGAGCAACGTTTGGATTTTTCCCGAAAAATAACCAGAAGCATCTTTAAGGCGACTTTGTAAGGTCTCATTTAACTCCACATTAGGTTGTTCCCTAATAAGTCTTTCCATTTGAATCCTAAATTTATCACCAACTTCAACAATTTCAGTTTGTATGGGGAGCCGTAAATTGTAAACCATAGTAAATGTAGGTGCAGCAAAACTTCCCCGATTGTCGTTAGTAATTTTTTCTAAATATGAAATACGAAAGCGGAAAGATTCAAACTGAAATAGTTCGCGCAGTAAATTATGCTGATAAGCTACGTAAGCCGACTGTAATTGTTGTTGGTCGGGTTGATTTTGTTCAATATATTGCGTAAAGCCACTCACCGTTCTGTCATTGATAATGCTGCGGTAGTTGATTGGGGAGCTAAGAATCATCCCTTCGAGCGTTTTACAACGGCTCAGTGCTACGTACACTTGACCATGCGCAAATGAAGATTGCGCATCAATCACCGCATGTTCAAAGGTCAACCCCTGACTTTTATGAATTGTGATTGCCCATGCCAATTTGAGTGGATATTGTATAAATGAGCCTTCCACCTCTTCACGAATCTCATTGGTATGTGGATCGAGCGTATATTTAACATTATCCCACTTCATGGGTGTAACAAAGATCTCCTCCTCATCGCCCGGACATTTTACCCTAATAATATCTTTTGATATATCGGTAATTTTTCCGATTTTACCATTATAAAATCGTTTATCTGCTGATGAATCGTTTTTGATGAACATCACTTGTGCCTTTTCTTTCCAAACCAGTTCAAATTCTGTAGGATAAGAATATTCAGGAAAATTGCCCTCTATTTCCGCCATAAATCGGGATGCACGCCCGCGCAAAGCGTTCAGTTTGCTCTCATTGATCCGTTGAGCTTGGACATTGTGCGTGCAAAGAGTGATGTAGCCTTCATTGTCGGGAGGCTTAAAATCCGGGATATAACGTTTATTGAGCACCTCCAGTGCCTCGCTATCGAGACGGTTTTCGCGTACTCTATTTAATATAGAGATAAAATGGTCATCTTGTTGACGAAAAACATGTGTCAGTTCTATGCTTACAAAAGAAGTTTCACCAAAAGCCTTGCTACTAAAGAAGTATGGGGTTTCGTAATGTTGTCGTAGGATTTCGTTTTCATCTTCGCGTACAATCGGCGATAGCTGTTGCAAATCACCAATCATCAGCAGTTGCACGCCTCCAAAAGGTTTATTGCGATTTCTAAAACGGCGTAATACAGTATCCACCGCATCAAGCAAATCGGCACGTACCATGCTTATCTCATCAATGACCAACAAGTCCATACTTTTGATGATATTGATTTTTTCTTTGCTAAAATGCGCTTTTGACCGTTCCGTTTGAGCAATACCGATCTGCGGTCCAAACGAAAGTTGAAAAAATGAATGAATTGTAACCCCATGCGCATTGATAGCTGCTACACCGGTAGGCGCTACAACCATCAACCGTTTAGTCGCCATCTCACGTAAGCGATGTAAAAAAGTGGTTTTGCCTGTGCCTGCTTTACCTGTTAAAAAGATATGCTCTCCTGTAAACTGCACATAATCGAACGCTAAGTCTAATTTTGAATTGGTCTCCATCAAGTAGTTTTGTTTTAGTTATTATTAAGTGTTTAATGCTCTTCCTTAATATTAAAATAGCTCCTCTACTTTCATTATTTTAATAAATATTTTCACAAATGCAAAGATACGTTTTTTTTTTCTAACTCATAACAAAAACACACAAATTTACATCTTATTTTCAGGAGCATAGACATCCTGCACCACCAATCCTGCCATCATAAAACCAAATATCGCAGGAATATGGGAAGAAGTGCCGTTGATGCGGGCTTTGAGACTGCACCATTCATGATTGGTAAGATCGGGATTGCCAATTTCTTGGTCGCTTTTAGGGCATAAGCACTGTTCTAATCCACAAGAGGTATTGACCCCTTTATTTTCCAAAACCTCATCACTATAGACACAGAGAAATTTTTTAGCCGGATAAGTAGCTCTTCTTTTCATTCGTTTTCTAATTAATGCTGCTAATGGGCAACCATTTACCTTCCAAAACTCTGTAATTTTTATTCTGGAGGCATCAATTTTTAAAGCAGCACCCATAGAAGAGAAAAATTTAGCAGGATATTGAGTAGCAGTAACCATCAAGTCAACTTTATGAGCTAAGCTATCTATAGCATCAAGGATATAGTCGTACTCTTCAAGGTGAAAGTCAGCAGCAGTATCCTGACTATAAATCATTTGCATAGCCGTTATTTCGGCAGCAGGATTTATTTCCAAAAGGCGTTGTTTGAGGACTTCTACTTTTACTTTTCCCACAGTTTGGGTAGTTGCCATTACTTGGCGGTTTAGATTTGTAACACATACACGGTCGGAATCTACAATAGTAAGATGACAAATGCCGGAGCGCACCAGACTTTCAGCGCACCATCCTCCTACTCCACCGATACCAAAAACAATCACTTTAACCGTTTCCATTCTCTTCATCACCTCTTTACCCAACAGTAATTCGGTTCTGTTAAATAATCCTTTCATATCTGATGATCAAAAAAAAATTACAGCACTATTTCTATAGAATCTATCAGCTTTTCTGCATGCTCTTCGTTATCAATTTCGATTTTCATGGCATCCAATCGGTCATTTACTGCCTGAAAAACTTCATCGGCATCTTCTTTATTGCTCAAATAATAGGCAACAAACGAATTTAATTGCTCTTTATCAACATTATATTTTTTTAAAAGTTCATTATAAAGAGAGTTTGCATACTCTTTTTTATCGACTTCAAGCGGAGCAGCATTCACCATACTCTCAATCATATAGACATCTATCAGCATATTTTTCACGGTTTCTTGAGAGACTAAATGGGGAGGTTTTTCCCTTAACTGCTTTTTATTACAGGAAAAAAAAAGCATAAAAAAAGCCAAAATCGAAATTATATATATTTTTCTATTCATAATCGGCGAGTATATTTTTCATTTGATCCAATTTTTCATGTAAGAGTGTTTCATTTTTAGCTTCTACTAAAAGTCTTAAATAGGGTTCTGTATTGGAAGGTCTTACATTAAACCACCAATTTTCAAATTCTATTCTATAGCCATCAAAATCCATCATTTTTACCACTTTTTCAGTTTGGGTAAAATAATGCTTTACAGCCTCAATGGCACCCTCTTTATCTTCGATTTTAAAATTAATTTCACCGGAATTAGCATAGGTCTTAATATCAGCAATCAGTTGAGATACCGTTACTCCCTTTTTTTTAAGATCAGCACAAAAATGAAGTACAAT
>JAITTF010000320.1 GCA_031287215.1 Bacteroidales bacterium | reverse complement strand
TACATTGACACCTTCTAATACGATCGCTTTATATAATATCCATACTGACATTACCTATTATCATAACTATGGAAATAATACCATAGCTTCTTTTAACCAAACCAACGACAGAGTCGTTATAAATACTTTAGACCCCTCTCCTACTGTTAGCCTCAACGTTATCGAAGGCTTTCATCTTGACTCCTATTATGACAACGCTGTTGATGTTACCGCTTCAGTTGCAACAACTACCAATATAGCGAATACGATTTATGATTATGTGATTAATAATATAAGTGAAGATCATACCATCAATGCCACTATTAAAGTAAACGACTTTAACATTAATTATACGATCCATACCGGGAATGGTTATTTCAATGGCTCTCTTTACGAAGCAGTTGATCAAAACATATTCGGTTCTTTTTCAGTGAATTACGAAGGAACTTTTTTACTTCTTCCAGATTATGGTTATCGTGTTGACAGCGTTGTTGTTGACGGAATAAATCAAGGCGAAATCTACAATTATTCTTTCTTACCAATTATTTTAGAAGAGCATCAGGTAGATGTTTATTTTCACCCAAAATGGATAGAAGTAACGACAGAAGTAATTGGTGATGGTGCTTTATTACCGGGAGATTCTGCTTGGTGGTTTGATCCTGCGCTCGAATACGCTTTTGAAGCGCACGCTGCTTTTGAAAATCGGATTCATTACATTACCGTTGACGGTATTACTGACACTGTCACAGACTTAATTTTAACAGATTACACAGGTCTTCTTCCTGCTCCTATCGGCGAAAATCATCATATTGTAGTTGCTTTTGACAATAGTCAAATTAAATTTATCACCCATTCAGGGCTTGGTACTATTGATGGAACGGATGTAAATGCCACTAATAATGATGTGATTACGTACAGATGGCTTACTGTTGATGGAAATTACAATGCTATTTTCACTCCTGCTCTGGGTTATAAAACGGCAAAAGTGCTCATCAATGGTATAGAAATAGGCAGTATTGCTCAATATTTCTTCTATCATATCAATTCGCAACAGATCGTAGAAATTTGGTTCGAAAAAGAGACCTACACAATTGCTACTATGGCTTATGGACAAGGCAGTATCAGCGCTGGAATTACCTTTGAATATGATCCTTCCTATAATTACAACTACACGGTTACTCCTGCTATAGGTCAATATATATCTTCTTTAAAAATAGATAATGTAGAGATGCCTATCATAAACCGTGAAGAAGCATATCAAGGAACGATAGCTGCTCCCATTTTGAGCAATCATAATATTGTAGCTCGTTTTGCTGAGCCATTTCACAACATCTTAGCTACGGCAAACGAAGGTGGTTTTGTTACTCCTTATGGCAATACGGTTTATCATTGGGGAACAACTCCTACTTATCATATTACTGCTTTGGAAGGATATTACATCAGCAATATTCTCATTGACGGGATTGCAGAAAATATAGTTGGCAATGTTACAGAATTTGACTATACATTTGCAGCACTCTTTGAAGACCATACTATTGAAGTTCAATTTTCGCTATTCAGTTACACCATTACTGCTTCTGTAAATGGAAATGAAGGTGGTACAATCACACCATCAGGCAGTTTAAATTACAACCATTTTTCAAGTGTAAACTATGCCATAGTTGCTGCTAACGGTTATGACCTTCAAAATGTAGAAGTGGATGGTATTTCTGTAGGTGCAGTTTCACAATATACCTTTGCCGGCATCACTGAAAATCACACTATTGAAGCATTCTTCGCTAAACATTTATACACCATTACTGCTTATGCTGGTATTGGCGGCACTATCACAACTACCGGAAATTATGAATTTAACAGCAGTGCTACTTATACCGTTACTCCCGACGCTACATCGGGTTATCAGATTGATTATGTAACTGTTGATGGTATTGCACAAAACATTCAAACTCCTACCGTTTCTTTTGATTATATTTTTGATAATATCGCAGAAAATCATGAAATTATTGCTCATTTTATCCTAAGGACTTATTCTATTACCGCTACACAACCGGCAAATGGTACTATAACTCCTGTAGGGATAACCACGGTAAATTTTGGCAGTTCCAAATCTTATACCATTACTCCTAATACGGGCTATGAGGTAGAATTTCTGCTCATCAATGGTCAAAACGTTACTTTTACACCTGAAGTGAGTGGCACTGTTGTTTTCAATTTCAACAATATCACTAACAATCTTACGATTAGTGCTATCATGAAGGCAAAAACATACACAATGACGGCATCTGCCACTATCGGTGGTACGATCACTCCATCGGGAACCGCAACTGTAGGACATGGCACCTCAAAGAGCTACTCCTTTGCTGCCTTTTCCGGGTTTGCGATCAGCAATATAAAAATTGACGGTTATAATTATGGAGTTGTTTCTTCCTATACCTTTGAAAATATAGAGGAAAATCACGTTATTATTGCTGAATTTATGGCAGCTCCTTGTGTACTACCCTCTGTGCTATCAGTAACCGACTTAACAGAAAATGCTGCCATGTTGCATTGGAATAATACGGGAGCAGCACATTATAAGGTAGCTTATAAAGCAGCTTTTGAAACTCAATTTACAGAAACAGGCTTACTTACTGACACTTCGTTTAGATTGAGCAATCTCACTCCCAATACTCGCTATACCTGGAAAGTGAAATCAATCTGTACCCAAGAAGATACACTTTGGTCATCATACTTACAATTTGTTACTTTAGTTACACCTCCTACCTCTTCTGTTTCAGACAACAATGTAAATAACATCACTGTTTATAGTAATTCAAATCAGGTTTATATTGTAAATGGAAGTAACAATAGTATTGAGAAGGTAGAAATTTTCAACATCTATGGTCAGACAGTGTATACAGGGCAAGACAATTCAGATAGAGAGGTAATATCATTATCCGTTTCAACCGGTACTTACATCGTAAAACTATCAACTCATGAGGGTATCATTACTAAAAAAGTAATGATCACGGAATAGAAAATTTTTGGTTTATAATATAAAAGGCAAAAAGCAATCCTTACGGATTGCTTTTTGTTGTTTTAGCAACTAATCAACCATAATGACCTCCACAAATTCCACGTTGCGTTCTTCTGAAGCCTCAACACTGTAAATGGAATTGCGCTTATCTTTGGCATTCCTGCTGATATTTTTCTTAGTGGCTTCTTCACTTCCTAACGGGATCGCAATAATTTGCAACGAATTTGATTTTTTACGTTGAAGATAGGGTTTTAAGACACCATTTTTATATTGTAAAAGGTAGTTTTCTATACTTTTGATACGCCTTAAAGAGAGATTTTTATTGTAATCGGAGTCGAAAAGAGGACTTGAAGAGCCTTTAATTTTTATTTTTACGGATTTACCCTCTTTTAGAGCAAGCGTCAAGTATGAAACAATTTGTTCTAACTTTTCAAAACCGGTTTCAACATTCTCAGTAAAAAAAAGATCCATATCTTGTTGTGCTTTGATCAGTTCAACCCCTTTTAACCCTTTGGCATACGCTTTCATATAGTCCGGTTTTAAGGCAAGATACTCTTTTAAAGTGGATTCATAATTCTGTAAAGTGAGGGTATCTGTAGAACGCGGATCAGGAATGTCGTTATGAAAATAGAGTTTAATGGGCAAGAGTGCCTCCATTTTTTCTATCAAAGTACTATCTTTGGGGATTATTTTATCCTTTGAAGCATCCTTTTCTAAAATTAATAGCTGACACGAATAGATATTAAGACAACAAGTATCTTTAGCATTGGATTTTGAAGGAGGACGATTGGAAACAAAATAAGCAGACTTATTGAAATGAGAATAAGAAAAACAGTAGTCGTTAAATTTGCTATTGAGTGATTTTCCAAGATTTTGAGGGGTAACCCAACTATTGAGACCTCCAATAGAATAAAACACATCATAGCCACCCATTCCTTCATGTCCATCTGAACTGAAAAACAGTCGATTATTTTCTTGATCATAAAAAGGGGTAATCTCATTACCCGTAGAATTGACAATACTTCCTAAATTGATCGGTTCTTCAAATTTTTCATTTTTCAAAATAGAAAACCATAAATCCAAATGACCATATCCGTTAGGTCTATCAGAAGCAAAATAGAGAACGTCAAAGTCATCGTACTCTACTAAGCAGGGTTGTGTCGTTTGATAACCGGGAAGATTGATATGATCGGGAAGTTTTTTTAGCTTTTCCCATTTATTATTCTTAAATTTCGAATGCCATAATTCGCAGTGAAATTCATCTTTAGCCTTTAAACTATAGCGACTTATATAGACTTCAGTTCTATCATGATTGAAGGAAAAATTGGCAGTAAAATATTTTTCCGAATTTAGTTCTTTGGGCAGTGGTACCGGAGTAGAATATCTTTTTCCGGAAAATTTGGAAGAATATATTTTTCGAGTCCAAAAATCATTAAAAATCTCCTGATAATCAGAAAAATTTTCGTTTCTCATGGTAATAAAGAAAAAATGCGAATCATCATAAAGTACCGGTGCTGATTCGGAATAAGGACTATTGATATTTTTAGGGAGTATTTTAACATTGCCAAAATAGAACTCTTGAGTTTTATTCTCCTGTGAATAAGAGTTATATATCACAAAGCAAAAGAGAAAAAACCGGAAAAATTTTATATTTTTATAGTAAATCATAGGGGCAATTTTCTTTTCCTTTATGGCTTCTTGTTTGTTTTTGATAAATATAGGTCAAATTGAGTTCAAATGCTCCCATACCACGTGTAGCCTTGAGAAATGTAGAGAGATTAATATCATAACTAATACCTAAACGGAATCCATTCCACTCCATAGAACCGGTAACAATCACAGCATCTAAAAACCGGTAAAACAGCCCTCCTCCTACCGTGATAAAAGGAATATTTTTTTGTTTTGCTATGGCATACTCAACGGTACTCCCCAATAAAACTTCATGATATTGCCCCTGAAGGGCAGCCAATAGTGCCGGTTTGAGGTATAGATTTGTTTTGAGAATGACTTGACTTTGAAAAAAAAGAGTGGTATTCATATCCATTCTAATATCATTCACAGCCAAAGATTTTCTGGGACGGTTAAGATGATTGACCGTTACACCACCCGAAAAAAAAACCTCACGATTGAGAGAATAATGAGCCACTACCCCTACCCCACAATCAAAAAAAAGGTAAGAATAGTTAGTAAAAAACTCACTCACAGGATTATTCGGATCAAACATGGCGTGTTGAAACTGTTCATCGAAGGTTAAGGCATCATAATTAATCGATTGTTGGGCAAAACCTCCTGAGATTCCAATCCCCAACTTAAACTTTTTGAAGATACCAAAACCTTGAATATAGGACAATGCAAGATTAGACTGTAATAAGCGATACTTAGAATCGCCGGCTTGATCGACTTTAAAATTGGCACCTAATCCAAAAAGGAAACTATAACGCCCTCTCTTATGGAGTGGCATATCAAAATCAAGCGACCAGGTATTAAAAGGGGTAGTAACAGAAATCCATTGGTTACGATAAGCAGTTGCTAATCTTATATTTCCGTTAAAAAAACCGGAAAAAGCAGGATTTAGTTCAAAAGGAAGTGCTGTAAATTGGGAATAATGGGTATCTTGACCAAAAGATAAAAAAAAAGAGCTAAAAGTGATAAGTAATAAGATGATATACTTATACTTATCTTTCCAACAATTTTTCAAATAGCGTCTCAGTTCATTCTCACGAAGATTATTGCCGGGTTCATAAAATTTTTTACCACTGATAGAGGTCGGTAAAAATTCTTGTTCTACAAAATTGTTTTCAAAATTGTGAGCATATTGGTAATTTTTACTATAGCCAATATCTTTCATCAATTGGGTAGGAGCATTCCTAATATGCAAGGGTACTGGCAAATCGCCTGTTTTTTTTACCCAGCTAATTGCCTCTTCAATAGCTATATATGATGCATTACTTTTCACGGAAGAGGCTAAATACACTGCTGTTTGCGACAGGATAATGCGCGCTTCAGGCATGCCAATATGATGAACTGCCTGGAAACAATTATTGGCAAGCAATAACGCATTGGGATTGGCATTTCCAATATCTTCTGAGGCAAGAATAATCATTCTGCGTGCAATAAACAACGGATCTTCACCACCCTCTAACATTCGTGCCAACCAATAGACTGCCGCATTAGGGTCGCTACCTCGTAGTGATTTGATAAAGGCAGAGATAATATCGTAATGATTTTCCCCTTTTTTATCATAAATAGCGAGATTCTTCTGGATAATTTTTTGTACAATCTCATTGTTAAGCATCAGTGGAGCATGGGTAACATGCAGGGTAGAAATTACTAATTCTATAGCATTTAGCAATTTACGGGCATCTCCACCTGAGATTCTCAACAGAGCTTCATTTTCTTCGATAACAATAGGCTGTTGAAATTGTTCTTGAAAATACAAGGACGCTTTATCAATAATATGCTCTAAATCGGCTCTTCCCAGATTTTTCAGCACATACACTTGACAACGAGACAGCAATGGCGAGATCACTTCAAAAGAGGGATTTTCGGTAGTAGCACCTATGAGTGTAACCTCTCCACGTTCTACGGCACCCAACAACGAATCTTGTTGAGATTTAGAAAAACGGTGAATTTCATCGATAAAAAGGATGGCTTTTTTCTCTGATTTTTCCGCTTGCTCAATGACCTGTCTAATCTCCTTAACACCAGCATTGACAGCACTCAACATGTAAAAATCAGAATCGCTGAGTTGCGCAATTAAGAGGGCAAGTGTAGTTTTTCCTACACCAGGGGGACCCCATAAGATCATGGAATGGAGGTTCTGAGTCTCTATAGCTGAGCGCAAAATAGCTCCTTTCCCCATCAAATGGGGCTGCCCAACGTAATCTTCCACGTTGTGCGGACGTAATATTTCAGCTAAAGGTTCCTGTTTCACAATACGCTATACTGGTTACAACTCCTCTTTATAGTAAGGTCATTTTTTGCTTTGCAAAGGTAGTAATAAAAAATCAATTTATAAGAAAATTTAGTCAACTATTTTATTTTCACAAACTTACTTTGTCCTACAATTTTAGACTGATCGTAAAGGGTAAGAAAGTAAACTCCGTTATTGAGTTTGTGAACATGAATTGCATTAAGCTGTCCAAAAAGCACCTCTTGATGGGCTACTTCTCTTCCAAAAACATCAAAAATAGAAACACTCCCTTTAGAGCCTGTTAATGGTGTCAGATTAAGGTTGAGAGTCGTTGCAACCGGATTTGGAAATAAAGTAAGATTTTCAAATAGCGTAGGTTGAGCAATCAAGAGGGCAAATTCGCCGACTGCAAATTCCACCTGTGTAAACTTTCCAAAATCAGCAGGGAAACTTTTTACCAAGGATTGAATTTGTCCATTTTCATTTAAAGCAAACATACGAATAAAACCGGAAGTACCTGTTCCATAAGGAGGATTGTGTGCCCAAAATGAGAGTCCATCATTACCTTCATCATAAACATACATTTTATAACTACCATTTTCCAAATAGATATCCTTATCGAATCTTGCATTTGGTGTTAAAATTGAGTCATTTTGGCAGATAATCTTACCATCCATGTCCATAATTTTCCAAGTAGTCTCTAAATAATCGTTATTAGTTTTAAATTGTATTTGATAGTTGTGATTAGGAAACACCTTAGGCAATTCAAAGGATGAAGAGGCTCTATTGTTGTACGGTGTTGGATCGTCAACTCCATTGGGGGAGGTCAATTCAACATGAAAAAGACCGGTCGGCTCTGACATCACATTCCAATCCGGAATAGGGAGATATACCGTATCGATTGCCATAAATGGGATATTCCCTTGCCATTGATAGGTATATTCCTGAAAATTATTGATAGCATACTTAAACGTAGCACTTTGCAAATTATTAGACCCTAAATTTTTAATTACAATAGCAGGATGTCCACAGGACGGGTTAATTCGAGAAAACAACTTATTATCGGAAGGAGTAATAACGTACTCTATAGCAGCATCATTAGCATGATTAATATTGCCATAAGAAACTAAATACAAAGCAGTTCTATAAAAACCCCAGGTACTAAATTGCACATCATAGTCAAAATTGACGGTATGATTAGCAATATAATTTGACAATTCAAATTCGTTGACCGTAACCGGCATGCCGGGGCACCAAGCTGCACGGTCATAGATCCAAGTTCCTCCTTGTGGAAAAAGTGGATTATTGGCGCATTCTTGAATAATATTCCACGTTTTAATAGAATTTCCATTTACTTTCAGGGTATGATTATTATCGCAAAATTCGGCACAATTATCAGGATTGTCAAAATCATGTCCTGAAACCATAGTACGCAATTTTACCTGTTGGGCATTACTATTTAATACGACCGTAGTATCTTTTACATGTTGGTCAAAAGAGCTTAAAGAGTAACTGTTATCATATATTTTTTTTATGTCAATCACATCGCGAGGAGGAGTTCCTTCAATAAAAAGGAATTTGATATCCATCAGCTCCTGTCCATTGCAATCTCTGATGATGACCGAATCTTTCAGCAAATTGACAAAATCAGACACATCATACACCCATGTCCAGCCATCGGTACCCAAACTCAAGTTATTGCCATAAGGAGAGACATAACTTGCCATTTTCCAAACATCAAAAATGGTATCTCCTACACCATTGATGCCCACAGGTTCATAGATTTCCGTATAAAAAATATAATCCCATTCACCACAAGAAGGATTATATCCGGGGGCACATTTGAGGGAATACAACATCAACACTTTTTCGTATTGAACAGAGCCATCGGGAAACAAAAATTTTCCTTTATGACATTGCCTGCCATTTTCAAAAGTGAAGGTTTGCACCACTGTAGTATCTCCGGGTGCTGCCTGTAAAGAGATTATAGAGGTTACCAATACTAAAACAACCCCTAAATAAAAAAATAAGTTTTTTTTCATATATCTAATTTTTCATTGACTCATTGTAGAGACGTTATGCACAACATCTCTACAATGGGTTAATCGTTATTTTTATCCACACAAACCACAATTTCCCCTTTTACTACCTTATCATTAAAATACTGAAATGTCTCTAACAGTGTTCCTCTAAAATTTTCTTCATATATCTTGGTCAATTCTCTTGATACCGTAATCATGCGTTCCGGTTCTATGACTGTAAGCATCATCTCTAAAGTTTTCACTAATCGGTATGGAGATTCATAAAAAATGACCGTATGTTCGGCTTCAGCAATAATGTTGATCATCGAGAGTTTCCCTTTTTTATGGGGTAAAAAACCCAAGAACGTAAAACTATCTGACGGAAGCCCTGAATTGACGATTGCCGGCACAAAAGCTGTAGCTCCCGGCAGACATTCAACCTCTATACCTTCTTTTAGAGCTTCTCTCACAAGTAAAAAACCCGGATCAGAAATCGAGGGAGTCCCTGCATCACTCACTAAGCCGACACTTTTTGAACTTTTGATAAGATTTATATAATAAGAGATTTGTTGGTGTTCATTATGAATGTGATAAGCCATACATTTTTGAGAAATTTCATAATGATTTAAGAGATTTCTGGTAGTGCGTGTATCCTCACACAGTACAAAATCCACCTCCTTTAAAATACGCAAAGCCCTCAACGTAATATCTTCTAAATTGCCTATAGGAGTAGGAATTATATATAAATGCATTTCAAAAACGAGATTTATTATTGAAAAGCAAAGATACGATTTTTTTTGAATAAAACAAAAAAAACTCCCTGAAAAAGAAGGGAGTTTTTTAAGAAAATAAAATCAAACAAAAATTATTTTACAACAACTTTTGAAGTGTGGACTTTCCCATTTTGGATAACTTTGAGCAAATAAACCCCTTTACTGTAATCTGAGACATTAATAGTCAACACTTGGTTTTGTGTAGAAGTTCTGAAGATCTGTTGACCTACTAAGTTAAATAACTGAATATCTGCATTTCCTGTTTCTGAAAGCGTAACTTCAAATGCTGTTGCAGCAGGATTTGGAGAAATTCTTATTGCATTGTTACTCTCTGAAGAGATACCATCATCAAAAATCGTTAAATTATTAAGATAAACACTCATATAAGGGCGTCCAATGGCACCACACCACATTGAAAATGGGATGTAATGCTGGTAATATCTGTTTGAAGGATCATAAGACCAATAATGAGCATTGATCGAGCAGCTATTTTCATTTTGTAAAACTTGTGAAAGAGGGAAATTACCTGGACAATGTATATAGTATCCTTCTTCTTGTCTTGGATCTTCTCCATAACGATACAAAAAATAGCTGATTGTTCTGCCTACAGTATCATTGAGGGTATAAGGATTACCCGAAACAAATGTATAAGTAACTACAATTTGTTCATTAGGAGTTAATCCTTCAAAAATAGGTTCGTCTATATCAAATGTATAACGAGCTGTATAATAACCAGTTGCAGACAATCCTACAGTATCTTCAAGAGAAAGTGGTATTTTGTATTGATGAAATTTAGGAAATTCATTGGGTATTGTAATCGAACCAGTTGCTCTATCAAAAGGCACAACAGGTTGCCATGAATAAGGAGTAACACCATCTGCACGATAATTCATTTTATATTCAAGATCTTGCTGAGCTAAAACTGAAATTACTAAAGTATCTACAACATTAGCAGGAACTGAACGACCACGAATATAGCTACCCTGAAATCTGATAGCTTGTAAGTCATATTTATAATTTTGGATACCATCCAAAGGGTAAAATGATTCATCATCTCCATTCATGGAAGGAACAATAAACCAACTATGCCAAATGTCAGTTTCACGAAAATCATACACTTGACCAACGGATAGACGTTGAATACGATTTACAGAACCCGATACAGTTCTATAGTAAGTAGTATCTTTAAACGAAAATCCAACGTAATTTGTAGGAAGTTGTTGAGAACCTAGAGAGTACTGTTCGCCCAATCCAATAGGATAACAATACCAAACACCATTAGGCTCGTAAGCCTTTTGTGTTACACCAAGATGAATATCCTTTACAGGAGCATCGTTGGCTAAGAAATCAGAAATCATCTCTTGTGAAAAAAGCGTGGAACAGATGAGAAGAGCCACAATTACAAAATAGAGTTTTTTCATAAAAATTAATATTTATTTGGTTTGTACTATTGTTAATTAATAACCTGTAAATATACATAAAATTTTTCAATTATACACAGACACATAAAAAAATTTCCCTCAAAAAATATAGAGGAAATGTACAATTTTATTTTATACCTTTTAAACAATAGAATAAAAAAAAGTCACTTTCCATAAAAAATTATTCAAAAAAATTATTTACCGATTCCGGCAAATAAAAAGTCCGATTTTTATCCACATAAACTACTACAGAGGAGAGTGGAAGTATTTTGTTATTGAAGGTAATGTAATTGGTATAACTTTCGATTTTCATCACATTTTTACCTTTAGAAAGGGTCAAAACCACTTTTTCGGGCGCAATACTGTCGATGGAAATTTTTAGTTTTTTTAAATTCTTAAAGACTTGTTGATGAGGGACAAACAGTGTTTTAGTAAGTTGAGGCAACTCATTTTCCAATTTCATCTGGCGAGCCAAATAGCGATGAATATCCATATTGGTATTAAAACCGATTGGAATATCGTGATTAGGATGATAAGCGGCAAGGAATACATCTTCACCGGTATGCCCAAAAGTGGTAAAACCGATAAAAGTATGACTATTTACAATTGGAGCAATAGTATAGATGAGTCGTTTGCCCGACTTTCTTTGTTCTTTAGGTACCGGCGAATTTTCATAATCGGAAGCCTGAAAAACAGTTACTATCTCTCTATCTGTCAATGCAATATTAAAATTATCCAAAAACAGTTTGGATAATTGCTCCACTGGATTTAGTTTGATCAATTTGACCATGGAATCCAAAGAAATTTTAAAATTTACCAATGGTTTCATGATGGTATCTAACGAAATTTCATCATAAATGTCGTCAGAATTGCTATTTCCCATCGAAACGCCGCTATTACTATGGTCAGGGAGAATGATCACGACCGTTTCACCATCACGATTTGCAAATCGCATTACTTCAGCTACAGCCTCATCAAACTCTTTCATCTCTGTAATCATCGCTTTGGCATCGTTGTAATGTGCTGCCCAATCTACCATACTACCTTCTACCATTAAGAAAAAACCGTTTTCATTTTTAGTGAGTGTTTGAATCGCTTTTCTTGTCATTTCTGTTAATGACGGCGTTTTTTCAGGATCTTTATCCATACAATAGGGCATATTTCTATCCCCAAATAAAGCCCAAAAACGATCTGCTTGGCACTGCAATAGCGACTCTTTATCATCAAAAATCAAAGTATAGTCATGCTCTTTTAGATATTGACGGGACGAAGAGGACAAATATTTCACCCCACCCCCTATTACGACATCCAAATAGTTATGAACCATCTGTTTAGACAATATTTTCCGGGCACTTCTATCATAATAATGGGCTGAACAATCTGCCGGAGTAGCATGTGGAAATTCACATTTAAAGACTAATCCCGTAGATTTATGCTGTAAAAGTCTTGCTGCTTCCAACAAGGTTGTCATCGGTTGATAAGCCATAGTAGCATCCAAAGCCATTAAATCCTGATTGGACGTAGGAGGATAGGTCGCGATATAACCTGTTTGCGACATTTGCCCGGTCATATAACAAGATGTAGTAGGTGCAGAGTCGCCAATAGGAGCATTTGACGAATGTGTTTTTACATATCCACAGAGATAATCATCAATGGCTAACCGAGTATTGTCGCTATTTTGATAGTAATTATACCAACGGGTAAGAGACAGCAAATTAGACGAAGTTCCATCAGGAATCATCAAAATAACGTTCTTTATTTTATATTCTTGAGCAAATAAAAAAACTGGTAAGAAACAGATTATCAATAAGAAATATTGTATTTTTTTCATATCTATTAAATGTGTAATTATATATTGCAAATGTACATCTTTTTTTTACGCCACGAAGATCAAAAAAAAAATCATATTCACTAAAAAAAAAAACGATTAATTCTTTTTTTGTACCTTTGCAAGTTAAAATAAACTCTTAATTAGCATGACCAAAACAGAAGAAATTCTAAGCCAACTCAATAACAGTCAGCAAGAAGCAGTAAAATCTATTAACGGTCCCGTGATGGTAGTTGCAGGAGCAGGATCAGGAAAAACCCGCGTGTTGACCTACAGAATAGCTTATATGCTCGAACAGGACATCAATCCCTACAACATCTTAGCCCTCACTTTTACCAATAAAGCGGCTAAAGAGATGAAAGAACGTATTACCTCATTAGTAGGTGAAGCTAAAGCTAAAGCAGTGAATATGGGTACATTCCACTCTGTTTTTTATCGAATTTTAAGGATTGAAGGAGAAAAATTGGGATATACAAGAAATTTGACCATCTATGATACTGATGATGCAAAAGGGGTCATCAAAAGCATTATTAAGGACCTCAATCTTGATCCTAAAATCTATCCTGCAAACTATGTCTTACAACGTATTTCAGCAGCTAAATCAAGTCTTATTTCAGCTCAGGAGTATGCTAAAATGCCTGAGGTACTGGAAATTGACAATATGAATGGTCGCCCTCTGATCTCAGAGATTTTTCTTCGTTATACGATGCGTCTTAAAAATTCTGACGCTATGGATTTTGATGATTTGTTATACTATATGAATCTCTTATTGCGCGATTTTCCCGATATGTTGTATAAATATCAAAATCGTTTTAAATACATCTTAGTAGATGAGTATCAGGATACAAACGTTGCTCAATATTTGATTATTAAAAGATTTGCTGCTGCACATCATAATCTTTGCGTAGTAGGTGATGATGCTCAAAGTATTTATGCTTTTCGTGGGGCTAACATTCAGAATATCTTAAACTTTAAAAAAGATTTTCCGGAAGCAATTACAATAAAATTGGAACAGAATTATCGTTCTACTCAGAATATTGTCCATGCCGCTAATGCCATTATCAAAAACAATAAACACCAGATTGCAAAAGAGATATGGACAGATAACGAAAGTGGTAATAAAATCAGCATTTTAAAAGCCGGTAGCGACCACGAGGAAGCCCTTTTTGTGGCAAGAGCTATCTTTGAAGCTAAAATGAATTACCAGCTCAACAACAACCAATTTGCCATCCTCTACCGAACAAGCGCTCAGTCAAGAGTACTTGAAGAAGCTCTCTCCAAAAGCAGTATTCCTTACGTTATTTACGGCGGACTCTCATTTTATAAACGAAAAGAGATCAAAAATGTCTTAGCCTATTTTAGGGTTGCCATTAATCATTATGACGAGGAATCGCTTTTACGCATCATCAATTATCCACAAAGAAGCATTGGAGCAACTACGGTCGATAAATTGCGTGTTACCGCCCAAGAGTTGAATGTGAGAATTTGGGATTTAATTTGCGACCCTCATCAATACCCTACTTTAGAGTTAATAACCGCTACAAAAGACAAACTTAAAGATTTCTCGTTAAGGATCAAAAGTTTTTCTACAATGATTCCCCGTACAGATGCTTATGAATTGGGAAAACATATTGTGCAACAATCTGGGATTATGCAAGATCTGCTCGCTGATATGTCTGAAAAAGAGCGAGTCGAAAATGTAGAAGCACTGTTAGACTCCATGAAAGAGTTTACCGAAAAGGAACCCGAAAGCATGTTTATAGAAGATACCGGTGAAATTATTTCCGATTATTTTCCTTCCTTAGACCGCTTTATGGAGAGTGTTTCTCTGCTTACTGATGACGAAAGTGAGGATAAAGAGAAGATGGACAAGGTAAAATTGATGACCATTCACGCCTCTAAAGGGTTGGAATTTGAATATGTTTACCTCACAGGATTGGAAGAGAATCTATTCCCTTCTTCATTATCCATCAGTTCGAGATCTGAACTTGAAGAAGAACGCCGACTGTTTTATGTAGCCATTACACGGGCACGTAAGAATTTGACGATTACTTATGCGCAGACTCGTTATATATTTGGGAGCCTTCAATTTTGTGAATCCAGTAGATTTATAGATGAAATACCTCCTCAATTTATCAATTCCGTAGAAAAAGCGGCTGCCAAAAAAAGTGACTTATCACCCTATTATCCTACTCCCAATTCTAAACAGCAGCTCCAGAGTCCATATACTAAAAAGTCAACCTCGGAAGTTTTTTCCAGACCGTTTGTGAAGGTTGTTTCTCCTGCTGTTCACAATTTGAAAGATATTGGTCATGAAGCAGCTATTGATGAGATTCTACCGGAAATGAGAGTCTATCATGCTAAATTTGGTTTTGGTATGGTTCAAGTTCTTGATGGTGTAGGTATGGAGAAACGGGCAGTAATTCTCTTTGAATCGGTGGGAGAAAAAACGTTGTTGTTGAAATTTGCAAAACTCATTATCCCTAAATCATGAAGTTCAAAACAGCTATAGAAATCCCAAAATATCCCTTCCAAATTGGACTTGACGATCCATTATTATTGATCGGATCCTGCTTTTCGGATTATATCGGCGATTTTCTGAATAGAGGTGGCTTTCAGGCTCTTAACAATCCATTTGGAACCCTTTTTAATCCTATTTCTATTGCTTCTGATTTGCAATTAGCATTGCATCCCGAAAAATTTACCTCCGAATGGATCTATCAACATCAACAACAATGGCTCAGCTTTGCTCACAGCACTAAGTTCTCTTCTGAGGATTATAATTCTTTTATTCAAAACATTAAGAATCAACTTCATAACACTCACAACGCACTATTAAAGGCACATTATCTATTTGTTACTTTTGGAACTGCTTTTTATTATCTTTTTAAAGAGAAAAATATCATCGTAGCTAATTGCCATAAAATATCCGCAGTAGCTTTTGAAAAAAAAAGAGTTGAAATTGAACAGGTTGTTGAACGCTATACTACTCTATTCCATGATATTGACACTCTAAATCCAGAATTAAAAATCATTTTCACGGTCAGTCCTGTAAGACATCTCAGTGATGGGTTTCATGAAAATCAGGTCAGTAAATCTATTTTACATCTTATCGTGGAGCAGCTTGTGGATCATCAAAAATATTTTTATTTTCCCTCTTATGAAATCCTCAATGACGATTTAAGAGATTACCGGTTCTATGGTGCCGATTTAGTGCATCCTACCTCAATAGCCATAGAGTATATCAGTGAAATATTTCGTGAATCTTTTTTCTCGCTTCATACTATTGAAAAAGTGAAACTCTTTGAAAAAGAGGCAAAATCGAGACTACATATCAATCAAAAATTAACTAAAAACCCATAGTGTGTGAAAATTGTAACCATTATTGGCGCCAGACCACAATTTATTAAAGCTGCAGTAGTGAGCAGATCTATTGTACAACGCAATGATATTCAAGAAATTATTGTTCATACAGGACAGCATTTTGACCCTGAAATGTCGGAGGTCTTTTTTAAGGAATTAATGATTCGTGAGCCTGATTATTTTTTAGACATCAATAATATGACTCATGGTGCTATGGTAGGAACGATGATGATAGAAATTGAAAAGATTTTACTAAAAGAATGTCCTGATATAGTGCTTGTTTATGGAGATACCAATTCCACTCTTGCCGGTGCCTTGACCGCAGCTAAAATGAATATCAAAGTAGCACATGTAGAAGCCGGATTACGTTCTTTTAATCGCAAAATGCCGGAAGAGATCAACCGAATGGTTACCGATAAAATTAGCTCATTACTATTCTGCCCTAATGAAAATGCAGTTCAAAATCTTAAAAATGAAGGAATTAATAGTACTAATGCTACTATAGCTATCTCCGGTGACGTAATGTATGATTCCCTACTTTATTATCAAAAAATCTGTAAACGACCCAATATAGCTATCCCAGACCATTTTGTGCTTTGCACCCTTCATCGCGAAGAAAATACCAATAATCCTGAAAATCTATTGGCAATCTTGAGCGCGTTAGAACAGATTTCCCTGAAGACCTCGGTTCTCTTTCCCATTCATCCCCGTACGCAAGCAGTCTTAGAACAGCTACAATATGACTTTGCAAAGACTTTGATTCACTTTATCACTCCCGTTGGTTATTTAGACATGCTCTGGCTACTCTCTCATTCTAAAATGGTCATTACCGACAGTGGTGGATTGCAAAAAGAAGCCTATTTTTCTCAGAAATACTGCATTACCCTTCGCAACGAAACCGAATGGACAGAATTAGTCGAATCCGGCTGTAATTTCTTAATAGGATGTCATAAAGAAAATCTTATCACCAAATACAACGAACTCATTTACAAAGAATTTAACATATCTTCTTCACTTTTTTATGGAGACGGACATGCAGGCAATAAAATTGTAGAACTGCTATAAAATTACTCTCCTTCTAATGCATCTAAAGCAGCAATTTTCTGTGCAGCAATCTCCTTAAAGTCATCACCTTCATAATTATCTAAGATACTTTGATAGGTATGTCGGGCTTGAAAATAGTTTCCTTTTGCCACGTAAAAATCACCGTAAAGAATAAACACGGAGGCAAACCAATACTCTGAACCTGAAGTGTAATTAGCAGATAACATGTCAATAATCCGTTTTTCACATTGGTCAAGATTGCCTAATTCATATTCTATCAGACAAGAGAGATAGGCTGCTTCGGCAGCAAATTCATTGGCATAATTAGTGGCAAGTTCATGGAGTGAAGTTTTCGCTGAGCTATAGTCTTTCAGTTCGATGGCAGATCGACCGGCAATAATCTTAGCTTCATTTTTAAGTTCTTCATCATTAGCAGCCGCTTCTAACACTCTTTTGGCAGCATTCAGCGCATTGCTATAATTTTTGAGAAAGTAGGCAGTGTACATGATGCCCGATTGTGCAATGAGTTGTGTAGAAGCATCTGAAGTAGTTTCTGATAATTTTTTGTAATAATTCTGAGCTTTATCGTAATTTTTCGCATTATAGAGAATAGAAGCGGACTTACGTAATGCAATTTCATTATATTCAGTTTTATATCTCGAAATGATGACTTCATAATCACTTAAAGCATCCGTAAAACGATTTAAACCATATTCGCATTCTGCTTTATAAAAATAAGCTATTGCAATAAATTGTCCGTCAGGAAATTCCTTAATATAATCATCTGCCTGTTTAATAGCAGCCTCACAATCACCTTTTAAATACTTATTTTCAGCAGCTTTCCAAGAGACTGAATCTTGACGGGTAACCGATACATTTACATTTTTATTTCTGACATAAGCAAAAAAATCGGTCGTATTGCCCAACTCAGTATAGATTGTTTCTAAGTTGGAAATTGCATCCTTAGACTCCTGCGAACCGGGATAATTTTCGATCACATACTTATAGGTAGCAATAGACTGGTCAACTTCATCAATATTGAGGTATGATTGAGCTAATTTATTGTGAGCTTGACGAATAAATTTACTTTTGGGATATCTATTGATAAAACTTTTATATTCTGAAATTGCCATGGTATAGTTATTTTGAGCATGATAAGCATCCGCAATCGCAACAGAAGCCTCATCTAAGTATGCAGATTGTGTGTATGTATCAATTAATTTCTGCAATAATTCAATTTTTTTCTTATCATTTTTCAAATATCCTTGGCAGAGTGCTTGCTGATAAAGTGCATAATCGGCATTTGATTGGTTCAATTTTGCGCATTTATCGTAGTAAGGAATCGCTTTAGAAGGATTTTTTTCCATATAATAGCTATCTGCGATTCTGGCGTAAGCATCAGCCATGAGGTTGTCGTCCTCTTTTGCATATTTGGTTGCAAGGAAGTTCTCAAATGCCGAACGACTATCAGCATATCTATTGATTTTGAATGCACTATAACCTAAGGAGTATAAAGAGAGTGAATAATACTCATTTTTTTTTACATTATCCTGTTTTTGATAGACTTGAAAATCAAAATAAGCATCTTTATTCTGTTCGTTCCGGTATTCACATTCGGCTTTCCAATAGAGTGCCGAGAGGCGAATAGATTTGTCCATTTGATATTCTAAAGACTTATTTAACAGAATTATAGCTTCTCTATTCTTCTTAGCGTTCGTCAATTCCAAAGCTCTGTAATAGGTACATTTTTGATAAGCTCTGAGTAATTCCGGATTTTTACTTTGTATATTTTCCAAAGAGGTAACGGCTGCCTGGTAATTTTTAGTAGAAAAATAGATCATAGAAAGATAAGACATCGCTTCTTCGCTACGGGAAGAATTAGGATAAGCATTTACATAATTTTCGAGTGCTTTAATAGCGGTATTGAAAGGAGCTGAGGAGGAAGCATATTGCAATTTTGCGTAGTTATAGAGGGCATCTTCTTTTATTTCTTTATCAAAATCTAATTTTGAAGCCTCGAAAAAACTTTGAGCTGCCAAATTCATCTGATTGATATTCAAATAACAATCGGCAATGATATAATAGCTATTCTGAGTCATAAAATCCTTTTCATTAGTGGCTTTCGATAGGAATTCTACTGCCTCATCATATTTTTTCGTTTGATAAAAAGAGTAACCTATCGCAAAACAGTCGTTACGATCCAACTGTGTTTTCATGCCTCTTGTATAAGCCGTAAAATAGGAAATTGATTTATCATATTGTCCGAGAGCATAATAAGAAAGCCCTAAAATCCTATTTAGTTCGTCTTGATTTTTAGAAGAAACTTTGGTCAACAAGGGTGGTACAATCTTAATAATGTCGGAATAGTTTTGTTGATAAAAATAGATCTGAGCAATATAAAGCGGGATAGTTTCAGCATATTCCGGTTCATCGCGCAACTGCATGAAATAATCTAAAGAAGACTGATATTGTTCTTCTTGATAAGCAATATTTCCTAAATAGTAGATCGCTCTCAACCGATAATCTCCCGACTCATTGAGTGCTTTATCAAAATATACTTTTGCCTCATCATTTTTCTTTGCATCAAAGTAGCAGTATCCTTTTTTGAAATGAAATTCTGCTAAATCCTCTTTTTTTATGTCTCTTTCGTCAATTAAATTGTAATAATCTAAAGCTTTTTTATACTGTTTATTATTAAAAAAGAGTTTTCCGATAAAATAATTAGCTTCCGGCACAAAAGAGTGTACCGGATATTTTGTAATAAAATCTTTGAGTAAAAAAGTGGCATCATTATTAAGTAGATAAGCCCCACAAACACCCATGTAAAAATAGGAATTAGATTTTATATCATCCTGTTTATCAGGTGAATTTTCATAAACATATTTAAAATATTGTTGCGCTGAGCCATATTTTTCCTTATTAAAAAGCTCCATAGCCAATTGATATTCATGGTTTGGAGATTTAAAATTTACCGGACTTTGAGCCATCGAAAACAGTGGCAACAAAATCAAAAAATACAAAATAACTCTATGATTGATAAATCGGTTCTTCATTATTGTCAATTTAACATTACTATTCTAATTAAACGTACAAAAGTAAAGAATTGACATATACGGGATATAAAAATAATTGAAAGTTTTCAACAACTTATTATTGATAATTTTATCCTTCTTTATCCGGCACTACCACTGCATAGTAACAGGTAGTAAAGAAGTCTTTAATAAAAGGAATATATTTTAAAAAATATAATTTGTGCGGTTTTAGATGGAATTTAATCTCATAATTGGGATTAATCAACCAATAGGTGGACTTTTTGATCTCAAAATGGTTTTGTTTAATGATTTTTTGAAAACGGTGAATAGAGATGCGGGTCTCTTTAATTTCCATTAAGTTCTGAATAGTATCTTCGGATTCTTTACTCTTTTTGAGCATATAATGATACCATTTTTCAGGTAAGATATGATAAAATGGCAATTTAGAAAGGTATTTATGGTGCGCAATTTGTTGATGCCCCCCAAAAGGCATTCTCCAAGGTGGAAATGCAAAGAAAATCACGCCATCAGGTTTTAAAAACTTTCTAATAAAAGAGATAAATTGGTCTTGATGATGAATATGTTCTATAACATCCCTCAAAAAGATCAAATCAAATTGTGGAAAATTATGCTCATCAATATCGTAAATATTCTGATTCAGCAAAGTAACATGGTCGTGAGGCAGTTTTGATTTCGCTATTTCTATTCTAAAATTATCAAGATCCACACCAAAACAGTAACATCCTAACTCGTAAAAAGGCATTAGATTGCCACCTTCCCCACAGCCTACTTCGAGCACATAGTCTCCCTCTTTAATCTGTTTAACTTTTGATATATATGGAATTACGTATTGTTTTGTAGTAATAACCTGCTCGTCAAAATAGATATTTCGATTTAAATGTCGCTCTTGCATAAAATTCTTTATAAAATTATGATGCAAAGTTACAATTTTTTTCAATAAAAAAAAATTGGTAAATCCTTTTTGTGAGTATCAAGTCATGCTGACCTTATTAAAGAAGGAGTTATTCTGAACAAAACAGTAATATACAGTTTGTAACAACTTATGATTGATTATTTTAAATACTAATTTATAAAAAAAAGGAGTTATTTTGAGCATAAAATAGATTGTTGCGATGATAATCAGACAACCTCCAAAAAAATAGACGGTTTGAAAATTGGATCGTTGAGCAATAAAACCACCCAATGTAAGTCCTAACCCTATCCCTACATCCCAACTCGCTAAATAGGTTGAAGTTGCAGTAGCACGTTGATTATTAGGTGCAAATTCACAAACATAGTATTAACCTAACTTTCCCCCAATAAATATCCACTACAAAAAAAAATGTTGAAATATCATAGAAACAGTATGATATTTCAACATTTTTTTGTATTTTTTCAGTGTATAATATTTACACTA
>JAITTF010000232.1 GCA_031287215.1 Bacteroidales bacterium | reverse complement strand
GAATTTCCAAAGTAAAAAAAATTTATTATTGTATTGTTTCATAATTAGTTATGATTTTATTTTATTAGTTAGTTATTGATTTGCTATCCTGTTTATTTGTTCTTTTTTTTGTATTTTTGCAGAAAAATTACGCTATGAAAAAAACAGAAAAAAAGAAGGTTTACGAACCTGAAAAAGGAGCTAAAAAGCCTGTAAAAAAGAGAGGTTTACTCGGTATTTGGAAGGGTAAACTTAAATATGATGATTCTATATTCAATTTAGGATAATGACACGATATTTGTTTGACACTTGCGCTTTGATTTGGTATCTTGAGGATAAGAAAAGAATCAAACCAATTTCTGATGATGTAGAGTATTATCAAGGTGATTTTGCTATTTCTATAGATTCGATCAAAGAGTTTATCTATTCGGTACAAAGTGGTAAAATCAAAGATGCAAATTGATGCTGATAAATTGGTACAGGTCTTGAATAAAGGCAACATTACAATCCTTAAATTTGATGAATATGAAGTTTATTGCCTTTTTAAACTCCCTTTCTATAAAACTCATACCGATAGAAACATCATTGCTACTGCAATATCCACTAATCGTACTCTTATCTCCGGAGATACTCATTTTTATCATTATGAAAAGTCGGGTTTAAGGTTTATGAAAATATCGATTGATACAGTGGTATTTTATACACGTACACCCACTTACTGTTTTTAGTTGCTCCACGACTGCCAACCTTGTTGGCAGTTCCTTTTTTAGCGAAATACTCTTCTATTTACACCCTCACGCTCACTGGCGAACCTGTTGCGCGGCGGATACATGGGAATGTGTCGTTGATAGATAATTAATTTACATTTTGTAATAGTCCAAGTTCTTTCAGTGCAATATAACTCATCAACCCCATTCCTGTCTCAATAGCAGATTCATCAATGTCAAAGGTATTGGAATGCGTAGTAGCGGTGATGTTTTTGGCAATGTTGGAAACACCAAGTCTGATAAAAGTGCCCGGTTTTTGCTGCAAAAAATAGGCAAAATCTTCTGCTGTCATGCGTGGCGGAATCTCTAATACATTTTCTACGCCCAGAAAATCGGTAGCATACTGTTTTACTCTGTGTGTTGTAGTTGGTTCATTGACTAAAACAGGGTACCCGTTTTTGATTGAGATGGCGATCTCTCCTCCAAACTTTTCCTCTATCATTGTCGCAATCTGCTTAATGGTTATCAGCATAGTTGCCCGCCATTTTTCATTAAAAGTCCTTAAAGTACCGGCAATAACTGCGCTATTGGGAATGATATTAGTTTCGCCGGCGGCAATAAATTTGCCAAAAGCTAATACCGAATTATGAGGAGATGAACGATTTAGAGTATGATAATTAGTTAGTTGAGAAATTAATTCCATACCCATCAGAATCGGATTGATGACCTCATTTTCTAAGGCGGCATGTCCACCCTTTCCGTGTATATGAATATGAATTTCATCCGTAGATGCCATAAAGGCACCCTCACACAACCCGATTTTGCCACATTCCATACCATGAGTAACATGTTGGGCGAAAATAAGTTCTACTTTTGGATTTTCCAATACGCCGGCATCTATCATAAAGGGTGCACCGCCGTCATAAACCTCTTCTGAAGGTTGGAAAATAGCCTTAATAGTCCCTCCAAACGTATGTTTTATCTCGTTAAGCATCCTAAGTACTCCCAAAAGACAAGCTACATGTACATCATGTCCGCAGGCGTGCATTACTCCTGATACTTGTGAACAATACTCTTTATTGCTTATTTCTTGAATCGGGAGTGCATCCATATCAGCCCGTAATGCCACACAATGGTTGCCTGCTAAATCGCCGTTCAAAAGCGCAACAATACCATAACCGGCAACATCTTTTTTATAGGGGATGTGCAGTTCGTTGAGTGTTTGAACAATATAATGCGCTGTATTTTGCTCTTTCCCGGACAATTCAGGGTGCTGATGAAGATAATGGCGATCTTCCAAAGCGTAGGGAAAATGTTTTTTTGCTAAATCTTTTATCCTCTTCATACTATGAGACTTTACAGATTTATGGTTTAAATTTAATAGATAAAAGGGAAAACTCTTTTTAGTTTTTTAGTTTCTAATTCTTCCGGAAATTCTGCATAATAACGTTTATATGTTGCGGCAGCTCTGGGTACTAAATTGGCAAATGTCCACAAGAAAAAGATAAACCCCGACCATGACCAGGTAAATATTGCAAAACCAAGCCACTCAATCAATTCGCCAAAATAGTTGGCACTCGTTACATAATTAAATAAGCCTCCTCTTGGGAGATAGTGCTTGTTGTCCGAGTCATTTTTTCTTAGATTTCTTATAATCTTATCAGAATGAAGATTAATGATAAACCCTGATATAAAGAGGATTAACCCAATAATAAATTGCGGCGAATAGAGCCACGAGATTGGATACGCATTGCTGTTGATGTCGAAAGCTCGGTAAAATAACCAATAGCCTTGCATAGAAGCATTTAAAATGTTGAAAGTAATGCCCATTGCCATGACACTGATAGGCATGGTGCCTTTTCCCTTAATTAAAAATGGAAAAATAAATACCCTTTCAAAATAGTGAACTTCAAAGAGGATTAAAAAAATAAGCGGCACGATTTGTCCATGATTAGGAGAGAAAAACCAAAGTCCTATCATGGCTATAAAAATAGGAAATTCCATTAAGAACCAAGCTCTTTTGTTGTTGATGGAATAGCCCCATTTAGAGTTGCGCATCATACCATAACCGGCATCCACAAAGTGTAATACAATAAATACTACTATCGCCAGAAGTACCATAGCGGCGATATAGAAGTAATAGGCGTTTATCAAAAAAGTATCACTCATCATTCAAACATAATCTCAAAAGGCATGCGAGCCTGTGTGCCTTTTGAATTCATAATTTGCTGGTAAGCATCATTAATGAAGTACAATTCACCTAATTTAGCTTTAATAACGGCATCTGTATTTTTGTCTTGATTGAGGAAAGTCATCCACCATTCTTTGGGTGTAGGAAAGTATTCAATACCATAATTATCAAGATTAGCCAATTTTGCAGCTTCTACGATAGCATCATTCAGAGTGCCTAATTGATCTACTAAACCGATCTCTAAAGCATCTTTACCTGACCAAACACGACCTTCGCCAATTTTGTCAACCTCTTCTGCTGCCATATTTCTTCCGGTAGCCACTCTTGACACGAAAGTTTTATAAATCTCATCTACTTCTATTTGAATGATTTTTGCTTCCGTAGGGTCTAAAGCTCTAAACCCGGTCATGTAATCCGCATGTTTGTTAGTATTAACCACATCAACGGTAACCCCCAATTTATTTTTAAGGAATTTCTGAATATTAGGTACTAAACCAAATACGCCAATCGAACCGGTAAGTGTATTCGGTTGAGACACAATTAAATCAGCACCACAAGAGATGTAATAACCCCCTGAAGCAGTATAATCACCCATAGAAACTACAATTTTTTTACCGGCTTGTTTTGCCAATTCTATCTCATTCCAAATGATATCAGAAGCTAATGCACTACCACCAGGAGAATTGACTCTCAAAACGATAGCTTT
>JAITTF010000207.1 GCA_031287215.1 Bacteroidales bacterium | reverse complement strand
CCCTTTTACCATTATTATTGGCGGTTCTAAAATCTCTTCCAAAATAGATATTATAGAATCTTTATTAGATAAAGCTGATAATCTGATCATTGTAGGTGGTATGTGTTATACTTTTCTGAAAGCGTTTGGTTCTCCGATTGGCAATTCCATTTACGAACCCGACATGTTGGATACCGCTATCAATATTTTAAAGAAAGCTTATCATAAGGGTGTTAATCTCATTCTGCCGGTTGACAGTGTTTGTGGAGACTCCTTTGCGCCTGATGCCAGTATGATTACAGTTGATAGTAATAGTATCCCTGATGGATGGATGGGCATGGACATCGGTTCCAAGACGATTTCTCGCTTTTCTGCAGTCATCAAAAATTCCGAAACTATTTTATGGAATGGTCCTGCCGGTGTGTTTGAATTTGATAGATTTACGCAAGGAACACGTTCATTAGCACTATGTATTGCTGCATCCACAGTTTCCGGTGCCTTTTCGTTGGTTGGTGGAGGAGATACCATTACCGCTATCAATAAATATGGATTTAGAAATTTCGTTTCCTATATCAGTACCGGTGGTGGTGCTATGCTCGAATATCTTGAAGGAAAGACACTTCCGGGTATTGATGCTTTAGAAAATAACTGAAAAACATAATGCTCCCAATTTTTGGACCACTTGCCATAGAATTTCTGCCAATATTTTGAGAATTGATATTAGAGGAGATGTGCAACCAATTGCAATATCATCAACTTACGATATGCAAAACAGTGTAGTAAAAAACATTCCTATTTCAATAAACAAACGTTATAAAGTCTTGAACCAATATGGTGATTATCTTACCAATTCCAATGTTGATGAAATTTTATCCATATATCCTGATTTACAAAGAACCTTTAATAGTGGAATAAATTGTCGCAAAACAGCGAATGCATTTGGCAGTATCAGTGGGTTTTGTTTAGGTTATGGAGTAGGTTATATTAGTACTAGTTTGATCAGGGGTAATGGGATTGAAACTTATGTATATTATATTTGAGGTGCCGGATCAGGTTTTATTATTCTGGCAATTTCATTAAAATTTGCTGGTAAACATAAAATTAAAAGATCCATTAATTCATATAATCAATTTCAACAAAATAAAAGCTCCTCTTCATTAAATATTGGGTTAAATGCTAATGGAATAGGATTATCTATCAATTTTTAATTTTTTATCACCCAAATAGCACTGCAAAAGTACAGAGTGTGTTATAATATTCTTACTTTCTATTAGCAAAATGCTTAGAATCACCCCATTCTCCGAAACCGATAGTATCTCCGGCTAAACGAACTCTGATGGATAGGCAATTTTTGCATTGGTCAGCTTCTTCATCTATACAGGGTTTATCTTCGTAAAGCATATAATTCTTGCGATATTTCTGAGGTGTTAAATTAGGCATAATCACGTTGGCACCGGCTTTCAATGCTTTTTCTCTGCCCATTTTATCGATGGCTTGCATGGCAGTAGTAGAGGCAATATTGATGTCTTTCATCATAATTCTCAAGATCGCAATCATTTTTAAAGTCAAATCAAAACGCTCTGTTTGAGGCAATAAGCTATCACGATATTGAAAAAGTGGGGTTTCACTATGCTCTATATAAGGTCCCATGCCAACCATGTCAATATCAAAATCTCTAAGAAAAATGAGGTCATCGGCAAGGTTTTCGATCGTTTGGAAGGGCAGTCCTATCATGACCCCGGACCCGACTTGATAGCCTAATTGGCGAGTCAACCGAAGAACATTCAAACGTCCTTCATAATCATGCAACTTATCGTTGGGATGGAGTTTGCTATATAACTCAGGAGAAGAGGTTTCTATGCGCAGCAGATAACGCCTTGCACCGGCATCTTTCCACTGCTGTAGCGTCTCTTCCGACTGCTCACCCAGAGAGAGTGTAATCCCCATTTCTTTGTTAGTAATCTCCCTGATTTCTTTCAACATTTTGGTAATCTGATTAATATATTTCTGAGAATTGATTTCTCCCGATTGAATTACCAAGGAAGAATAGCGTTCTTTGTAAGCATATTTTACCGCATCATAGACTTCATTATCGGTCATGGTATATCTATGAGGAAACGGATTTTCACGCCTAATACCGCAATAGTAGCAATTTTTAGAACATCTATTGGAGTACTCTATTAAACCTCTAAAATAGACAATATTGCCTACAAACTCTTTTTTGGTCTCTGCTGCTTTTGCAAACAGGAGTTGTCGGTCATCACCTTGTGATTCTAATAGGCGTAGGATCTCCTCTTTTGAAAAAAAAATTTTTTGAAGTAATTCTTTAAATGATATATTTGACATAATTATAAATCAATTGTTTAATAATAATCCATCTTTCATTTCCAACGCATAATCAGACATTTCTGCCAGGTCATGATTATGGGTAACGATAACAAAAGTATGATCAAAACGGTCGCGAAGGTCAAAAAAAAGTTGGTGCAGCATTTTGGCATTTTCAGAATCAAGATTTCCGGAAGGCTCGTCGGCTAAAATGACAGATGGATGATTCACTAAAGCTCTTGCTACAGCTACACGTTGTTGTTCGCCGCCTGAGAGTTCTGAGGGTTTATGGTCAGCTCTTTCAGAGAGATAAAAATAGTTGAGCAACTCTTTCGCTTTATCCATAGCACTATTTTTTGCCGTACCTGCAATGAGAGCAGGGAGCATAATGTTTTCTATGGCAGTAAATTCTGGTAAAAGGTGATGAAATTGAAATACAAAACCGATCTGACGGTTGCGGAATGCCGCTAAATCTCGCTCATTTTTTTCAAATACCGATTCTCCTTGAAACAAAATTTCTCCTTTATCCGGTTTTGAAAGCGTACCCATAATGTGAAGCAGTGTAGATTTGCCCGCACCGGAAGCCCCTGTAATAGCAATGATTTTTCCCTTTTCTACCTTAAAATCAATACCTTTAAGCACCTTCAATGCACCAAAACTCTTCTCAATATTTTTTATTTCTATCATTCTCTTATTTTGAAATGCAAATATACAAGAAATTTTGTATCTTTGACAGTTAAAAATCAGAGAAAAAAAATGCGTTAAGTTATGGCAAAAGAGAGTACAACGAGAACGAGAACTGAGAACAAATTAAACTATAATACTCCAAATACGGTATTACAAACGATAGGCAGGCTTACTCCGCAAGCATTAGATTTTGAAGAAGCGCTGCTTGGTGCTCTGATGATAGACAACGAAGCCGTAAGTTCGGTAGTTGACTTTTTAGAAGATAAAATGTTTTATAAAGAGGCACACCAGTACATTTATAAAGCCATTCGTGAACTCTTTAAAGCGATGAATCCTATTGATTTACTTTCTGTTACTAATCAATTAAGGAAAAATGGAAAATTGGAATTTGTAGGAGGTCCTGCTTTGATTGCCTCATTGACTACTCGAGTAGCTTCTGCCGCCAACATTGAGTATTATGCACGTATTATCATGGAAAAATATGTATTACGTGAATTAATTACCCAATGCAATCAGATTATTACCAATGCTTACGACGAGTCAAATGACGTACTCCAACTGTTGGACAAAGCTGAAACAGAATTATTTAGCATTATTCAAAATAATTTTAAAAGAGATAGTAAAGAGTTAAATTTGGTGGTCAAAAAAGCCATTGAAGAGTTAGCAGAAATTCAAAATAGAGAAGAGACTTTCCACGGCGTACCTACCGGCATCAATGCTTTAGACGAAAAATTAGGGGGTTGGCAAAAATCTGATCTCATCATTATTGCAGCGCGTCCCGGGATGGGAAAAACAGCTTTTGTACTCACGGTCGCCCGCAATGCCGCAATAGATTATAAACGCCCTGTGGCTTTCTTTTCACTCGAAATGTCCAATATTCAGTTAGCACACCGACTGTTTGCTATCGAATCGGGAATCTCTTCTGAAAAAATCAGCAAAGGACAACTTGCTGATTATGAATGGCAAGTATTGATGGATAGTATCAAAAAACTCGAAACTGATGACCTGATCATTGACGATACCCCTGCCCTATCCATTTTTGATTTAAGGGCAAAATGCAGACGGTTGAAACACCAACATGATATTCAATTGATCATAGTGGATTATTTGCAACTCATGCAAGGCGATTCTGACGGCAGTAAGGTAAAAGGCAATCGAGAGCAGGAAATTAGTTATATTTCTCGTTCTCTAAAGGCTTTAGCCAAGGATCTGCAAGTACCTGTGATTGCGCTTTCACAGCTTTCTCGTGAGGTGGAAAAACGTGCCGGCGACAAACGTCCGCAACTTTCTGATCTCCGTGAGTCAGGGTCTATTGAACAGGATGCCGATATGGTCATGTTTATTTACAGACCTGAATATTATAAAATGGAGATTATCAAGGATTTAGATAGTGAAATGGAAGTCTCTTCTAAAGGCGTTGCCGATATCATGATTGTCAAAAACAGACATGGTGCCGGTGGGGATGTAAGACTCCGTTTTGAAAGCCAATTTACTAAATTTACAGACTACAACTCCACAGTTGCGCTCTACGACTCGCCTGCCGCCGGTTTGCAAAAAAATGATTACGAAGTGGATTCCAAAATGAATAGTGATGATAGAGATAGCGATTCACCGGATGCTGAAGAGAGTATGCCTTTCTAAAAGAGATTATAAATGCTTCTTCTATAAAAACAATGACCATGATAAGAATTAAAAATGTAATGATACTCCTTATTTTATTGGGAAATTGTGGTCATGGATTTGCGTTTCAAGATACGATCGTTGCACTTCAAAAACAAGCCATTTTGCATGCTGAGCAGCGTAATTATCAACAAGCATTTGAAAATTTAAAGATCGTAGATTCATTATTATTAAACCAAATTCAACAGGATAGTATCATCATTGCAGAGCTGAGTAAAAAGGTAAAACTTACCTCACAAAATCAGGAATTATTGGATAAAAAAGTGAGAAATGGACTTATTTTATTTATTCTATTAGATGTATTAGGGATGTTTATGTTTCTCTATTTGGAAAAACAACGTGCTTATCTTAAATTAGTTAGAAAAAATGTCGAATGGGCACAACCTCAGAATAGTGCTACACAATTGATGGATGAAGAAAAAGATGCTTATAGTGAGACCTTTAATATAGATAAAAAAGATAAAGAGCTCTTTTTGCAGTGTCTATCGTTATTCCAAAACGATAAAATCTACCTCAATCCTGATATTACCGTTCAGGACATTGCCAAAACATTGAATTGTAATAAAAACAATCTCTCGAAGATCGTCAATACTTGTTCTCGTAAAACTTTTCCTGCTTTATTGAACGAATATCGTGTCAAAGAAGCCATCCGTCTGCTTACGGATGAGAAAAAATCAGCCTATAAATTAGAGGTTATCGGTGAAATGTCAGGCTATAAAAACCGTCAAGTCTTTCATTGTGCCTTCAAAAAAGAGACCGGCGTAACCCCCAATGACTTTAGAAAAATCTCTTTTAGTACCGATTTTGTGGAAGATTAATTTTCAAACAACTTTTTTATCAAAAATCCCTTACAATTTTACTATTTAAAAAAAAATGTTATTATTTTAAGTCCTTAT
>JAITTF010000206.1 GCA_031287215.1 Bacteroidales bacterium | reverse complement strand
CCAAATCCATAGTATTAATTACAAACTATTCTTTCTACTCACGCAGTTAACATAGACAGAGGAGTATTGGATACAGTTGTGTATGTAGTCGATAACACTAAATGCCTCGATAATTATTGAACTCAGTTTTACCATCCTTCTTATATAAATGTTCAATGATTACTCCTTCCACTGTTAAGGGATTCTTCCCTATTCCAAAGAGACTAAATCAATTTGTGCATTTAACAATGTGATGTTCTCCACATAGCAACAGCTACTCCAATAGACAAGATATTCAACCCCCATTATATGGGATCTGAAACTGGTCCTTATGACTAACCCAATTAATCAAAGTAACTTTATTCTTGATCTTCATCAAGCATTTTATTTACTGATGTATGGCGAGAACAAATAACGGTCCTCTAGCGCGTTCGAAGAATTACAACGTAATAAACGTAGATTTATGCCTGTATACTGATAAACAAACATAATTATTATGCACAAGATAAACCAATAAAAATCCCTTATTTTCTTTGTTAATTTCCTCTCGTTCCAAGTCGTCATCTATTGAACTGACAGTTAAGGCCTATTATATTTTGGAAATATTCCATTCTTTTGAGCGTCTAATCGGCCGTTTCAGATTTTCTTTTTGCACGAAGTCCAGGCACTGTGTCACCCAGCCATTCCTTTATTTACCTACTTTCTGCCATTTTTAACCGTTTCAGAACTTCTGCCGGTGTTGACTTACGAATTGATGTCCATATTTCTGAAGACAACAATTTGTGTTCCTGTTTATAAACACCATTGAACTCCTTTCCAGGCGGTCCTTACATAATGTTTGTTAGCACAAATATTTACGGCTTTGTTTTCAGATAAACAACCGCTAGCTGCATTATCCTTTCGCTTATGCTCATAGATAAAGTCTATTTCCAAATTTCTTTAGTATAACGTCATATTCTTCGAAATATGTTATTTATTTCTAGTCTTGTTGCACTTTAGGCTGTCACACAGACTCACTCTATGCGTTGAAACTTGTTTTGCAACTAACGCATGAAAGATGCTTTTCTAATAACGGCATAAGTATAACACAAGCCTTTGAACGTTATTCCCCTTTCAAAGGTGGCCAAATCTCGGTTGTGTATTTCGTACGTTCAAATCGCCCATCGTCAGATCCGACTGAAGAAAATGTGAAAAAAATGGTCCATGACATCGACAAATGCATGACGACTAACTTTCTCTGCGCAAAAACATGTGATATTAAGTAACAACATATCGAGTTTTGGGGTAATAGTTATTATACATTAGGGAGGAATTTTCGAGGGTATTACTCGAATTCAAGCAAATTGGCAGGCCAAGGTAGAAAGATTCACGAAACGGAATTCCAGAGATGCTTAGAGCAGATGGAAAAGAGTTGGTACGGGTGCACAAATTTAGAACGATACTAATTCTAGCGGACAATATCGACCTGAAGTAAGGTAAGCCTACAACTTTTAAAAATCTTCAGTTTCGCACATTGTATGGATGTTAAAGAACACAAACTGAGTAGTTAGTATGGTAAATACACTCTCCTCCTATGCATACGTATACCTTTCCTCCTTTACAACAACAACAACAACATCAAATTGATCGCAATCTCTCCCTCTCATTCTCGAAACTTTAAGTTCCACCTTCACATCCCACAGTCAAAGACAATCCTGTGATGACGTCAAACCGCAGACTGCGCAATGCAGTTTTAACATTTTAAGTGTCAAAAGTTTAAATAATGAGGCGATTAAATTGTAAAATTCCGTCATGTGAGCAACACACCGTAGTAGATCCTTAGTGTTTCAATGCCACCTATGCAGGTAAGTCCGGAAATGGGAAGGCACGTTAAGAAAATCGCAAGAAAATTTAATGTTCTTTCATTCATAGGATACGATTCGAAGAAAAAATTGTATTCCGGTTTTTGATGGAAATATACCTGAATAGAGCAGAGATTCTGAAAAGATAGACAATGTGGGAGGAAAATATGAAAATGAATTTTCAAGAAACAGGATGGTAGTGTGTGGACTGGATTAATCCGGCATAGGTTCCAGGTAAATGGTGGGCTGTTCTGAACACGGTAATGAGCATTCGGGTTGCACATAATGCGGAGTAATTATTTTCTGACAAAGCATTACTTTTTCAAAAGGACTCCGCTTCATTGATGTAGTTACATACAGAAAGGTCGACAGTTTGCTTTCGTTGGAGTTTTTTTTTCTTTTTCCTGTTTTTATTTGAGAAACATCGACATATTTTATATGTCAAGTTTCAGATACTTTTCTTCTTCTAAGACATTTTCTGGATACAAGAGGATGTTCACTGATATTTTATCACTTTAATGCACAAGAAATCAGAGCATTATTTGAGGATGAATTACAAAGAGCAGATAGTGAATTAAACAAAATTTAAAAACAAATAACCTAAAAATATCTCCTTTAAAAAATGGGATTCTGGGATAAGACATAAGAAGGGTTAAATTAGGAACTGAAGTAACAATCGTGGTACAAGATTCTAATCTTAAGTACTTGGGAAATGTGTTATTTGGAGAAGAAATTATATTAATATAAGATTTAAAAATAATACGAGACATGAATGGGATAACAAAACGAAATTTTGTGGGAACTGTATAGCAAGAGACATAAAATTAATACTGCATAACATTACTTCGAAACCACCTTTGTTTTGTGGTTGGAAAATCTGTACCATAAACACGATTGATGCCCAAGAAATGAAAGCAGAATTTATTGAGGTTTTTAAGACGACTGATGTGGCGTAAAAACTGGACCGCGTAAGGATTATCTAACATTCGAAAAAGACTGAAAATGCAAGATTTGAAAGCATATCAGGAAGACTGATTGGATCAGCTGAAACGAATGGACAAGTAT
>JAITTF010000172.1 GCA_031287215.1 Bacteroidales bacterium | reverse complement strand
TCCTATGATTATAAAACACTGAACCTAAGAATGTTGGAACTGGATTTCGGATAGTTTCTCCAAGAGATGTACTCAAGATATCCTCCATACGAGCGTCTATACTCAAAGAAGTTTTGCCTCCTTTAGTGTAAAAAGCAGTGAGTAGATTAGCACCTCCAATTTGAGAGAGATGATAGTTGTTTTTTAAAACAGATTGATTTTTGATAAGTTCAAAGCAATCAGCATTCACTCTGTAGTAAAGTGATGGGATAACCTCTATATTTCTCTTTTTATAACGGTACAAAATACTCCCAAAACCTGTTTTTACCGTTTCATATTGGTCAGGAAAGCGGAGTGAATAAAAACCATTAGCTCCATATTTTTTATCTGAATAACCTATTTGGAACTCTAATTTTCCGGTTTTAAACTCTGAGATATTTTGGTAAAAGAGAGAACCTATACTAAAATCAGTATTGTGTATATACCCATCAGATCTGCTATAATCTCCTGACAATAGATGCGTAACGTTTCCTGTTTTAAAAGTAATGGCAGCACCTCCATTAAAATAGCCATACATACCTCCTGAGAGCCAGGTATTCAAGGAATTTTTAGCTTCGGGAATCGTAATAATGTTAATCAGTCCCGAAAATGGTGAAGAGCCAAACAAAAAAGCGGAAGTATTGTTATAAAGTTCCACTTTTCGAATTGCATTGAAAGAGATCGGGAGGTTAAGATTATAATGACCGGTCTGTGGGTCGGTAAAATTAATGCCATTGAGGAGCAGCATAGTTTGGTCAAAGTTACCTCCTCTGTAACTAATATCGGCTTGTGTTCCGAAGGGTCCTCTCTGGCGAATATCAACGCCCGGAAAATGCTCTAACAGTTCACTGACCGATTGAATGGGTGCTCGCTCAACCTCTTTTTGAGAGATAGAAATCTGAAGCAAAGCATTTTCCATTAAAGGGGTCTCAGGGGGTAGATCACCTATGACATCAACCTCATTAAGGTGATGTTTTAGGGTATCACACCCAACTTGAGCAAGTCCTTCAGTCGGTTTAGCCAGAAAAGAACATCCTAGCGCAATACAAGAGATTACAATTTGTCTTTTTAAAGAGGCAAAAATCGCAAAATTCTTACGACACCACCTCTTAAAGTAGAATACTTTACTTTTTTGTTGCATTTGTTTCATTTTGTCTATTTAATTATTATGTTGCAAAAATATTAAACACTTAAATTTATATTCTTTTTATAAATAAGATTATTACTCCTTTCTTCTACAAAAAGGAATTTTGAAATACGATGAATTTGTTCTTCTGTTACGGAAAAATATTTTTCCTTCTCATCATTGAAATTATCTGCACTACTAAACGCCTCAGTTATTGCCAATTGCGAAGACCTATCTTCTAATTTTATTTCGTTATTGAGTAAAATTGAATCTATTCTATTTTTTACTTTTTGAAGATCGTGGTTTAAAGTATTTTGAAAATCAAAATGATACAGAAAATCATTAAGTTGTTCTAAAGCAGTCTCAGGATCAATATCTTCTGATGGAATGGCCATAATAACAAAACAACCTTCATCAATAGTAGCTGAAATATTACAGGATATATTGGTAAACAGTGATTTATGGGTAACTAATTTATCATAAAGATAAGAAGATTGCCCTGAACCAAAGAGGTCTGATAGGAGGTCGTATGCATAAAAATCAGGATTAAATCTATCGCACATTTTCCAACCTTTTAGAATGAGGTGGTGAGGTAAATCACCAACAACAATCTCTTTTCTTATTTTTTTTTGAATAGGTTCTCTGGGATAAGATTTAAGTAACGATTTTCCTGCCGGAATCATTCCGAACCATTTTTCTGTAAGAGCAATTGCCTCTTCTTCATGAATATTACCTGAAAGAACTAAAACAGCATTATTAGGACGATAATAGTTATAGAAAAAAATCTTCATCAAATTCATATCAACTTTTTCAATATGAGAAAGTTTTTTTCCGATAGGCAACCAATGATAAGGATGAGTATGATAGACCATTTTATTAAAATTCTGCCACATATCTCCAAAGGGACGATTTAGATAAATCTCTTTAAACTCCTCCATAACTACCTGTTTCTGAATTTGCAAACTGGTCTCCTCAAATGCCAATTCCATCATTCTATCCGATTCTAACCACAATGCAGTTTCTATATTGTTAGCAGGCAATGTAATGTAATAGTGGGTGATATCTTGCGAAGTATATGCATTGTTAATGGCACCAATTTTTTGAAGTGGTAAATCATACTGGGCAATATTTTTCGAACCACAAAACATAAAGTGCTCAAAAAGATGTGCCAAACCGGTAAATTTTGGATCCTCATCGCGAGAACCAACTTTATAAACCAAATTACACGATACTAAAGGAGTAGTATAATCTTGATGAATTAGCAATTTTAATCCATTTGATAGTTGATGACGTTTAAACTGAATTGGCATGTTTTTTTTCAAAAATAGAAATACAATGATAATTGACTACATGTAATAGGTCGATTGAGTTATTTTTGAATCTTGATAAGGAATTGTTTGCGTAGTCTCATGCTTATCGCCAAAGGATTCTCTGATTTTTTTCTCTACGACAAAAGTAGCACAACCGGCAAAATAACCCAATAAAGCTATCCATGAAATGTGTTTTAAATACCATATAAAATCGATCTTCTCCATGCCCATCACTGCTACACCGGCAGCCGAACCAATAATGAGAATACTACCACCAGTACCGGCACAATAAGCAATAAATTCCCAGAAATAGTGATCTATAGGAAAAGAGTACATGCCCATTGTAGCCGCCACTAAAGGTACATTATCCACAATGGAAGAGACGACTCCAATAATCATACTGATGAGATAATATTTGTTAGGTTCTCCCAGAGGAATAGTATCCAATTTGGAAGAGAGTAAAGAGAGATGTCCGACAGTCTGTAAGGCATTTACAGCCATGAGAATACCCAAAAAGAAGAGGATGCTCGGCATATCTACTCTGGTCAAAATATTAGAAATAGAGAATCTCCGCTCATCATCCACATTCTGATTGCGATACACAATTTCGGATACAATCCAAAGAATACTCAATCCACCTAACATGCCCAGATAAGGAGGCAAATGAGTGATCGTCTTAAAAATGGGTACAAATACTAAAGCACCAACGCCGAGACAGAGAAACAACACACTTTGCCATTGTGCGGATTGCGGATGTGCTGAGGTATCTTGATCCTTTAATTGGGGACGCTCTAAATTGCCTTTCAGGATAAAAGAGAGTACTACCAGCGGAACAAGCAATGACATAAGACTCGATAAGAAAGTCATTTCAATGATATTTAAGACGGATACTTTACCGGCAATCCATAACATGATGGTCGTAACATCGCCAATCGGAGACCATGCACCTCCTGAATTAGCAGCAATAATCACGATACTGGCAAAAAACCAACAATCTTTCTTTGACGCAATCAGTTTTCGCAATAAAGCTACCATCACGATGGAGGTAGTTAAATTGTCTAATACTGCGGACATAAAAAATGCTAAAATGCCAATAATCCACAATAACTTAACCTTTTTTGTGGTAACAATTTTATCAGTAATAATCTTAAAACCTCCTTGAGAATCTACCAATTCTACTATGGTCATTGCGCCGAGTAAGAAAAATAGGATTTCAGAAACCTCCCCTAATGCATGTATTAACTGTCCGTGTACCAGCCAATCCTTAAACCCTTCTTCGGGGTGTGCTGTTATCCAATCGGTGAGCGAAGTAGTGCTGACCAAAATATCACTGCCGCCAAGCATGGCACATACCCACAACAATACTCCTAATAGTAATGCGGTAGCGGTCTTATTAATTTTAATGGGGTGTTCTAAGGCAATACATGTATAGCCAATCAAGAACAAAACGATCATAAAAATAAACATATATTTTTCTTTTTTGGAGTTGTTTTTTTGTGGTGCAAAAGTACATGATTTTTTTTAATTTTTAACACCTAAAAAAACAGAACCGTAATATTCGTTTTTTTAAAGAATGTCTTTCAGAAATTGAATAAAAAATCGTACCTTTGCAACTTGGTTTATTTTCGACTAAAATGAAAAGAATATTATTATTTGTTTTTCTGGCTTTGGGGTTTTGGGGGATGACTTGGTCTCAGGAAAATATCAAATACGACATTGAACCTAATGTAGATCAGGTGCTCAAGAAACATCGCGAAGCATGGCTTAATGTGAAGGAAATTTCAGGATATCGCATTCAAATTCAAGCTCTTTCAGGTTCCAATTCAAGAGCCAAAATAGCTGGTACTAAAGCTGCTTTCTGTGGTTTATTCCCCGATATTCCGTGCTATTTAAGTTATGCGGAACCTAACTTTAGAGTGCGGGTAGGTAATTTCTATTCCCGATTGGAAGCTATGCGCTATTTGAAGGATATTAAAGCCAATTTTCCTGGTTCATTTATTGTAAAAGACAAAGTTTTTTTTACTGAATTTTAGCTCATTAATTTTTATCTATATTATTCTGATGTACCATAACATAGAAATCATGTCTCCCGTAGGTTCGTATGAATCGCTCATGGCTGCCATTCAAGCAGGTGCCGGCTCTGTCTATTTTGGTGTTGGACAAATAAACATGCGTTCACGCTCTTCGGTCAATTTTACGGAAGAAGATTTGAAAAATATTACTACTATTTGCAGAGAAAATAGAGTGCTTTCCTATCTGACAGTCAATACTATTGTCTATAACCATGAAATAGACCAAGTGCACCGATTGTTAGATTTGGCTAAAACATGTCAAGTGTCGGCAATTATTGCTTCCGATTGGGCAGTCATGAACTATTGCAAAAAAATTGGCATGGAGATTCACATCTCTACACAGTGTAATGTTACTAATTTTGAAGCACTTAAATTTTATTCTCAATTTGCAGATGTGGTCGTATTGGCAAGAGAAGTAACGATGGAACAGGTAGCAGCTATCACCCAATCTATCAGAGAAGAAAATATCTGCGGTCCAAAAGTTGAATTAATTATAATTGAGATGTTTATCCACGGTGCCCTCTGCATGGCAGTCTCTGGGAAATGTTATATCAGTTTGGATAATTTTAATCATTCTGCTAATCGAGGAGCCTGCCTGCAGCCGTGTCGTAGAGGATATAGTGTCAAAGACCTTGAACACGAAGTGGAACTTAATATTGACAACCAATACATTATGTCTCCAAAAGATTTATGTACGATCGGTTTTTTGGATAAAATATTAAAAGCAGGTGTTACAGTACTTAAGATTGAAGGTAGAGGACGACCGGCAGAATATGTAAAAACGGTTACACAATGTTATCACGAGGCTATAGATGCCATCAATGAAACACAATACACGCAGGAAAAAATTGCGGCATGGACAAGCCGCTTAAGAGGAGTCTATAATCGCGATTTTTGGGACGGTTACTATCTGGGACGTACCCTCGGAGAATGGTCCCAACGCTATGGTTCTCAGGCTACAAAAGTTAAAGAATATATAGGTAAAGTTACTAATTTCTTCAAAAAATCAAATGTAGCTGAGATACAAATCGAAACCGGAGAATTTGCGGTAGGTGATACACTCTTGATTAGCGGAACTACCACGGGAGTGGAAGAGATTAAAGTAGAAGAAATTAGAGTTGACTTAAAAACAGTGCCGGTAGCCACAAAAGGCGATTTTTGTTCTATTATTACCTCCCATATAGTGAGAAGAGGTGATAAAGTGTATAAATGGAATGAAATAATCGAAGAATTTTAAATTTATATTGTGAATTACAACTAAATCATAATCAACATGACCCATAAAGTAAAATGTTTAATCATAGGTTCAGGACCCGCAGGACTGACAGCAGGCATTTATGCTTCCCGTTCCGGTTTAGAGCCGATATTAATTGAAGGTATTCAACCCGGTGGACAACTGACTATTACTGCTGAAGTAGCCAATTTTCCGGGGTATCCCGACAATGCCAGCGGTCCGGCAATTATGGATGATATTCGCCAACAGGCAATTACTTTAGGTACTAAAATCATAAACGGTACCGTATCAAAGGTGGATTTTTCTAAACGACCTTTTGTCTGTTTTTTGGACAATAATACTGAATATGAAGCTGATACCGTCATTATTGCCACCGGAGCTACTGCCCGTTGGTTAGGATTAGAAAGCGAAAAACAGTTCAGAGGTTACGGAGTATCGGCATGT
>JAITTF010000098.1 GCA_031287215.1 Bacteroidales bacterium | reverse complement strand
TTGTAGATGAACTCTATAAGGATGCTGTAAAAATTGGAAAAAATGCTATTATTGAAAGTATTAGAACACCCGGTGAAATTACAGCACTTAGACAAAAGGGTCATTTTGTCCTTTTTGCTGTGGATGCAAAGCCTGAAATAAGATATGAACGCATTTTTCTACGTAATTCTGAAACAGACCACATCTCCTTTGATGTTTTTCTTGATAATGAAAAAAGAGAGATGACTACGACTGATCCTAATAAACAAAATCTGGCAGAATGTATTCGTCAAGCAGACTTTATATTTACTAATAATATGGTATTTAACGATTTATATAAACAGATAGACCATTGTTTGGCAACAATAGACTATTATATTGAATAGAAAAATGAAAGAACATCACGATCATCGCCCTTCTTGGGATGAATATTTTATAGAAATTGCTAATACGGTAAGTAAAAGAGCTACTTGTGATAGAGGACGTAGTGGTTGCGTAATTGTTAGAGATAAACAGATTTTAGTTTCCGGTTATGTAGGGTCTCCAATTGGGATGCCTCACTGCGATGAAGTAGGTCATCAGATTAAGACTACTATTCACGAAGACGGTTCTACTTCTCAACATTGTGTCAGGACTGTCCATGCCGAGCAAAATGCCATCTGTCAAGCCGCGAAAAGAGGTATTGCTTTACAAGGTGCAACGCTTTATTGTCGTATGACCCCTTGTCGTGTTTGTGCCATGTTAATTATAAATTGTGGTATCATCAGAGTCGTTTGCGAAAAGAAATATCATGTCGGTAACGAATCGGAAGAGATGTTCAGATTGGCAGGCATCTCTTTGACTTTTTTCTCAGAAGAGATAGAAAAATATTAAGCCTATTTTTTCTATTTTATTTTTTTAAATACAAATAATATTTTTTTTTCTTTTTCCTGTTGTTTTATAAAAATATTTTTCGTATATTTGGCGTGTACTATTTGAACGATATTTACACTTTACAAAACAATAAAAAAAGATGAAAAAAAGCGCAATTTTAGGCTGTTTGCATAGTAAAAGAGAAAACTCTTTTGCTGTATTTGAGTGCTTAGCTTTGCGTAACTTTTATGAATTTTTAACGATTTTGGGCTTGTTTTTCTCAAAAAAAAGTGTAAACACACACACACACACACACACACACATATATCATACCTACGTACCTTATATGGAAAAATTTATTTTCAAGCGATAATTTATTATTTTTTAACCAAAATAGTTGCTATAATTTACCAAGTCAAAAAGCCGGATATATCTGGTTTATCTGTAAGAATAACTTCAACTCTTCGGGTCTTCGTTGGTGCCGAGAGACGAAGACTGCAAGAGGAACTTTTCCTTGTTGTATCGGCGAGTAAAATAAAAGTTCAAAATTAAAAACTAAAAATTACAAAAATGAAAAATATATTATGTATATTCATAATGATGTTGACCATGGGATTGTCTTTACAAGCCCAACATGCTGTTACATACAATCGCTTCAATCATTCGGTAGAAGTGGCAGTCATGGATACAACCTTAACCCACAATATGTCTTTAAATCAGATTTTTTATGATTTTATGGGCATAAACACTCAAAACCATTTTATCAAAGTGGATTCAATGTTGATACGAGATCAACTGTATGTATTAAGTTTTGACCAATATTATAACAATTGTCGTGTGTCAAATGCAAAGATATCATTGTTTTATAACCATGATAAACTATTCCGTATATTAGGTAATTATTTGCCTATTACTAATTTAGATACAGCAGGGAGCATAACTTTTCAAGAATTGAGAGCGATTTATTTAAATCATTTTTCGATTTCCGATACAAACAATTGGGAAATTTATTTTGAAAAAAAAATAGTTGTTAATCCCGATACTACTCAGAGCATAGCAAATCCGGCATTACTGACGTACCAAACTATCCTAACTTCTTTTTCTCAGACATTAAGTGTAAATGCGCATACAGGAGAAGTGTTGGGTGAATTATCCTCCTGCCATTTTGACCATCCACCCGTGGCAAATCTTGAAACCTACTATTACGGCAATAGAGAGGCGGAGGTAGAGTTTGACGAACCACTTCAGAAGTATGCTCTACAAGATGCAACCAGAAATATTTACATGTATAAATTTAATTATAACGGAACAGAGGAAACCAGATTTACGGATACAGATTTAGAATGGACAGAACAAGAACATACACCGTGGCATTATGCTCATGATGTTTTTTGGTCAATTCAAAAAATATACGACTATTTTAAAGATACCTACAATTATTCGGGATATGCAGGCTCTTTGCCGGATCATCCTTTAAACATCTATTTAAATTACAATCCTTCTAATTTGGGAATGACGGATAATTCCGGTTACATAACGTTGTATAGTACTCCTTTTGGTCACGAATTACATGCACAGAGAGGACAGGATCGTCCATGGGAAACAGCATATCCTTGTATTGTTATAGGTCCTTCACAATACTTGAATCCGATGGCGACTATTGATGTTATTGCCCACGAATTTGCCCATGGTTTTGATGAATTTAATACAGATTTTTTAAATTCTTTTGAGTTACAACACATGCCTATTGCAGAAGCTCTGTCTGATGTATGGGGTGCTATCATCAAATCTATTGTGTTGCCGGAACAAAATCCATGGAAACATGGTGAAGGGATTTTTGAAGGAACTCAATATAATAGTTACAGTTGCTTTAGAAATTTGGCTATTCCGGACGATCCTTCAGCATTTTATCCTATGACTGATTTTCTTTCAGATGATCTTGAAGTAGCACCTTATTCCGCTGCTGTATATTATTGTTCAGGTGTCCTTTCACACTTGTTCTATCTTTTGGTAGAAGGAGGTCAAGGTACAAATGCAGATGGATATTGTTATAGTATTGAGGGAATAGGTATGGAAAAAGTTGCTCAACTTTTATTTAATAGTCAAACTAATAATAATTATAATATCAATCCATTATATTTACAATTTTCTTCAGGAGCATATCATTATTTTGCTCCTTTAAGAAGAGGGTTTGTATTAGCTGCGGAAGATTTATGGGGAATTAATTCTACTGAAGTAGAACAGCTCAAAGAAGCTTTTACGGCTGTAGGCATCTACTTGTTTGAATATACGATTACCTATTCTCAACTTTTAGAACTTTTTCCAAATATAAGTCCATATTCAAGTTCTGAAGAATGGGATGACTGTATTCTTGTACCTCATGGCACAACGCTTACCTTAGATCATAAAATAGGTATCGCTAATGATATTTATGTGGGTGATGGTGCAACACTTACTGTTAAAAATACTGTAAAACTTAATAAAAATTCATACCTTTATATTGAGAATGGAGGTAAACTTATTCTTGATGGTGCAACACTTACCTCCTCTTGCCCAGATGAAAAATGGAATGGTATTAAAGTAGTGCGTAACTTTCACAACTCAGAAGCTGCTACCCAAATTATTATGACTAACAATGCGGTCATTGAAAATGCTAAGTGTGGAATAGAATTTGAAAATGACGAAGGAATGGTTAATGCAGTTGTAAAAGCCAATAACTCTTCTTTTATTAATAATTTGGAATCAATAAAAATAGGAATAGGTTGGGATAATCTGTTAAATAATAGCTATTTTAACAATTGTAATTTTATCATTAATGAAAATTACATTGCAGGGAATGTGCCTTTTAGACATCATGTCCTTCTTTCAAATATTAAGGGTATCAATTTTAAAAGTTGCAGATTTGAAAACCATAAGCAGACTTCCAACACTTCAGCCATAGTAGCTTATGATGCCGGTTTTAGTGTTAAAAATTATTGCCCCACCAATCATTGCTTTATCAATACAGGGCAACGTTCCTATTTTTCGGGGTTTGATAAGGCTATAGTGGCGGAAAATAATGGATTAGAACAGACCTTTTCTGTGTTTAGTGCCGATTTTGAGAATAATACTATCGGTATCGAGGCAAGTAGCGTCAACAGAGAGTCTATCTTGAACTGCAACTTTACCATCGGGAAACAGATGCAGCCTGAAATACCCGGAGACCCCGATGTACCCGCTTTTGCTCCTTCTCCGGCACCCTCCTCATCTTCCTCATCTCCTTCAGGTACCTATTTCCCTCAAGCAAGCTCTTATGGCATTAAACTCTTCAAGAGCACGGGGTTTCGCGTAGAAGAAAACTATTTTCATGGGGTAACCTATTCCTATACAGATAACTATGGAATATATGTTGAGGAGAGTGGAGATAGTGAAAATGAAGTCTATAAAAATCACTTCGAAAATCTATATGTAGCTCAGGCATGTACAGGGAAAAATCGTTCTGAAGGTTTAAGCTATAAAGGATTACAATCACTGTGTAATATTTTCGATATTATTGCTCATCGTGATATTTTGGTATCACCAAAAGGTAGTGGACCAAATGATGGTATTAGAGTTTTTCAAGGGGGAAGTTGGGATGTAACGGATGTTTTTCATGAATATTCAGCCGGTAATAAATTCTCTACCAATGCTACCTACCAAATAGACAATGAGAACACATCTCACATTCTCTATTTCTACCATGCTCCCACGTCAAGAGAGTACCCTGATCGCAAAAAAGGCTATGTTTATCCTTATGCTACTTCAGCCAATAGTTGTCCGTCTAAGATAAGTCCGATATTAGTAGAAGATCATCGTGAAGCCCTTAGAGTGTTAGTAGAAGAGGGGGAAGAGGGATACAATAATATAACCTATCTATACCACAATCTGATAGATGCCGGTAATACAGAGGAGCTGATAGAGCAAGTACAAGGAGAATGGGGAGACGATGTGTGGAGACTTCGTAAAGAGCTACTCGCCAAATCGCCCTATATCTCACAAGAGGTGTTGTGCCAAGTAGCAAAAGATAATCTATTGCCGCAGGCACTCTATTTGGAGGTATGCCTTGCCAATCCGGAAGCTACCAAAGATAGAGCTTTTTTGAAGTTTTTGCAGCATGATATTATCAATCCTTTGCCTAACTATATGATTGGCATCATAGAGAGTAGCTGGAGCAATAAGACCGACCGTACTCAGATGGAGGCAATGATTGCCAATTTCTCAGCGATTAAAGAGATTGCACTCAATCACTATCTCGGTTCATTGCTGATGGATACACTTGATTATAGTGCTGAAATTGCGACACGTCTTTTAGATAGGGGCAACTTGTCTGATGTCTTGTCGGTAGCTTCCTCTGAGATCTCTCATTTTCAATATTCTACTGCCAAAGATAGATTATATGCCCTTTTGGAAGACCCTGTCATGCTGAGGTGGTACGAACAAGAACTGTATGACTTTATTGACTACATTAACTATCGGGAGTCTTTGCAAGGAAATGATAAGTCTATCTATGCTTTAGATTCCGCAGATCTCATCACTCTTCAAGAGTTTGCAACCTCGCATACCGGATTGGCTCAACATTTTGCCAACAATATTTTATGCTACATTTACGATCTCTGTCCTG
>JAITTF010000076.1 GCA_031287215.1 Bacteroidales bacterium | reverse complement strand
CAATTCTGTAACGGCTTTTTTATCTTGAAGATATGAAAAAACAACACGTCTTGAGTGGGTAGTATCGTTTTTACTTTTAGTTACGAGAGGTTCTATATATTTTCTCAATTCTTTAGCTTTTGCCAAAGTGGTATTAATTCTTTTATGCACAATAAGAGAGGATGCCATGTTAGAAAGCATAGCCGCTCTATGTGAACTTGTTCTACCTAAATGATTAATTCTTTTTGCGTGTCTCATTTTTCTTAATCCTTATCTAATTTATACTTTGCTAAATTCATTCCAAATTCTAATCCTTTTTCTTTCACGAGATCTTCCAATTCTGTTAAAGACTTTTTACCGAAGTTACGGAATTTGAGCAGATCACTTTTTTGGATTGCTACTAAATCGGCGATGGTTTCCAGTTCGGCAGATTTTAAGCAATTAAGTGCTCTTACAGAAAGTTCCATATCAGACAATTTTGATTTCAAAATTTGTCTAACTATAATTAAATCGTCATCAAATTCTTCATTTATTTCTTCTTTATCAAGTTGTTCTACATCAATTTTATCATCAGAGAAGAGAATAAAGTGTTGAATTAAAATTTTAGAAGCTTCTTTCAGAGCTTCTTTAGGGTGAATAGAACCATCTGTTGTGATGTCGAACAACAATTTTTCGAAGTCAGTTCTTTGTTCTACTCTATAATTATCAACTTTAAAGTTAACATTTTTAATTGGAGTATGAATAGAATCAATAGCAATAACATTAATGCCATCGTGAAGAGATTTGTTATCTTCAGCAGGGATATAACCGCGACCTTTATCGATGGTTATTTCCATGTTTAACCTTGTAGAAGGTTCCATTCGACAAATTACTAATTCCGGATTAAGAACTTGAAAAGCATTTAAAAACTTATTCAAATCACCGGCAGTAAAAGTATCTTGTTTATTGATGGTGATAGTTGTTTTCTCTGAATTTTGCCCTTCAAATTGATTTTTAAGACGAATTTGTTTCAAATTAAGAATGATGTCGGTAACATCTTCTAACACGCCGGGTATAGAAGAAAATTCTTGAGAAACTCCATCAATCTTAATTGAGGTAATTGCATATCCTTCCAATGAAGAGAGTAAAACACGGCGAAGTGCATTACCTATAGTGATACCATAACCCTGTTGAAGAGGACGAAATTCAAATGTTCCGTGAAAATCATTGCCTTCAAGCATAATGACCTTATCGGGTTTCTGAAATGTTAATATTGCCATTTTAAACTATTAATTAATTTATTTTTCGATTAAAATACAGGTATTTATTTATTATTTAGAATACAACTCAACGATAGCTTGTTCATTAATATTCTCAGGAATATCACTTCTATCAGGATAATTCATAAATTTACCGGAGAACATTGCGCTGTCCCATTCCAACCATGAATAGGGATGAGATTTTCCGCTAAGCGAATTAGTAACGACTTCCAATGTTTTTGAGCGTTCACGTACAGCAATTACATCACCGGGAACTACTAAAGTAGAGGGAATATTATTGATTTTACCGTTCAGCGTAATATGTCTGTGGTTTACTAATTGGCGTGCAGCGGCTCGTGAAGGAGCGATTCCTAATCTAAAGACGACGTTATCCAAACGTGATTCGATCAATTGCATCAAATTTTGACCGGTAATACCTTTCTTTTGAGCAGCTTTAGCGAACAATTTTTTAAATTGACGTTCTAACATACCGTAGGTATATTTTGCTTTTTGTTTTTCGGCTAATTGTAATCCGTATTCAGACAATTTAGAGCGTCTTCTATTTTGACCATGTTGTCCGGGAGGATAACTTTTTCTTTCATAACTTTTATCGGGACCATAAATAGGGTCATGAAATTTTCTTGCTATTTTTGTGGTTGGACCTGTATATCTTGCCATATCTATCTATATTTTTATATATTAATGCTAAATAACTTTTTTCTAATAATAATTATACTCTTCTACGTTTAGGAGGGCGACAACCGTTATGAGGCAATGGAGTTACGTCAGTAATTTCATCTACCATGATACCTGCTGCGTGAATGGTACGAATAGCTGATTCTCTTCCGCCACCGGGACCTTTAACATAAACTTTCACTTTACGAAGACCGAGGTCATAAGCAACTTTTGAACAGTCCTGAGCTGCCATTTGAGCTGCGTAAGGAGTGTTTTTTTTGGAGCCTCTGAATCCCATTTTGCCGGCTGATGACCAAGAGATCACTTGTCCATCATTATTCGTAAGGGAGACAATAACATTATTGAAAGAAGCAGAGATAAATGCTTTTCCTTGTGCATCTATTCTTACGACTTTTTTCTTTACTGATTTGGTATTTTTTGCCATAATTCTAAATTTTCTCTTCCCTAATTAATTATTATTTAGTTGCTTTTTTCTTATTTGCAACAGTTTTCTTACGTCCTTTTCTTGTACGGGCATTATTTTTAGTACTTTGTCCTCTTAATGGGAGTCCAATACGATGACGAATACCTCTGTAACAACCGATGTCCATTAATCGTTTAATGTTCATTTGTACTTCTGAACGAAGAGCACCTTCTACTTTCATTTCGTTGATAATACCACGAATAGCGGCTAATTCGTCGTCATTCCAATCGTTTACTTTTTTATCCCAGCTAATTTCAGCTTTCGTTAAAATTTTCTGGGCGGTACTGCGACCTATACCGTAAATGTAAGTTAAGCCGATTTCTCCTCTTTTATTCTTGGGTAAATCTATACCTGCAATTCTTGCCATACTCTAATTTATATTTTGGTTTATTAATTTAATTATCCTTGACGTTGTTTAAATTTAGGGTTTTTTTTGTTGATAATATAGACAACACCTTGTCTTTTAACCACAATACACTCTTCTGATCTCTTTTTAACTGATGCTCTTACCTTCATGATTGTTATAATTATTATTTGTTATTTTTATGCTTTATGTCTAAAAGTTATCCGTCCTTTAGTCAAATCGTAGGGAGACATCTCTACTTGTACTTTATCGCCGGGTAAAATTTTAATGTAGTGCAAACGCATCTTTCCGGAAATGTGTGCCGTAATGACGTGCCCACTTTCCAACTGAACGCGAAACATGGCATTACCCAATGATTCTATTACAATTCCGTCCAATTCTATTGATGACTGTTTTGCCATACTTTTATTTTATTTTTATTGTTGTTTAAATTAAATTTCCTTTTTCTTTCAATACTTCTTCTACAAATTCATACGTTGATAAAACCTCTGTACCTTTTTTGGTTATCGCAATTTGATGTTCAAAATGCACTGCAGGTTGTCCATCTTTTGTGCGTATAGTCCATTGGTCGCTTTCCATATAAATTTTAGGCGACCTATTGGTAATC
>JAITTF010000349.1 GCA_031287215.1 Bacteroidales bacterium | reverse complement strand
CGTTTCATGAAGCAGGTTTCAGCACCTCATCGCCCGAACATAACCTTGATTTTATGCACGATCCATGCTATGCCGATAGCCGGAATCAACTCTTAATAAACTACGATGGCAATGTGTATAAATGCACCGCCCGAGACTTTTCCTCAACCAATCGAGATGGTTATCTGAACGAAACAGGCGAAGTTATTTGGACTAAATTAACGCCTTCCGCCCGCATAGAACGCAAAATGAGCCTTTCGGTATGTAAAACATGTGCCATCTTACCGCTTTGTGGAGGTGGGTGTATTCAGAAAATTATTGAATATCAAAAAGATAACGAATGTATGTATGGCTATGATGAGGCCGCTAAAAAAGATATTGTATTAAACAGATTTTATAATTATTTCGTAAAAAACAGTGAAACGAATACCGGTATATAGACAGTTGGAAGCCAACGATTGCGGGGCAGCCTGTATCAAAATGATTGCTCACTACTATGGTCGCAAATATTCGCTGAAAAACATCAAAAGTTTTTGCGATATTACCCGTATAGGGCTGTCAGTTAAGGATGTCGTTATTTGTTGCGAAAAGATAGGAATGAAAGCCTATCCTGTAAATATGCAGCAAACAGACTTTTACAAAATGCCGCTACCCGCCATTCTCTACTACAAAAGAGGGCACTTTGTTGTTTTAGAAAAAATAAAACATAGCAGCAAAGATGTGTTTTACTTGATAGATCCAGACGAAGGAAGAGTAAGACTAAGTCATGATGAATTTTATGATAAAGTGTTGATTCAAAGTCAGTGTATCGCCATTGTTTTAGCTCCAGATGTTACTTTCTTTGATATTAATAGAGAACTGAAAGAAGAAAAAATTTATACACTTTGGCATCTAATTAAAGATATTTACAGCCGATATAAAGCAAAATTCACACTTATTTCTTTTTTAGCTATGCTGTCAATGGCTATCACATGGGTGTTACCCCTCATTTTTCGTAAAACAGTGGACGAAGGCATTGAACTTAAAAATATTCATCTGGTTTGGCTATTGCTCATCTCGCAACTGCTCTTTTATATTGGTTTTAGTATCACTAGCAGTATATCCAATTTTTTATTGTCGAAAACTGGCTTTAAAGTAGGAATTGAATTGATAGCTAAGTATTTATATAAAATCATAGATTTACCGGTGAAATATTTTGATACCCGTTTTAATTCAGACCTGATACAGCGTCTTAATGACCAAAATCGTGTCAACTATTTTATTACCGCCACAGTAGGCGCCGCGCTGCTTACAATTCTGAATTTGTTAGTATTTAGTTCTATATTGCTCTACTTTAACCTGTATGTGTTTCTTATTTTTATATCTTCAACAGCCTTATCTTATGGCTACACAGTTTTATTTATGAACAAAAGAAAACATATTGACTATTCACTTTTTTCTTTAGACTCAGAACGCCGCAACTCTATTTATGAAACAATAATGGGTATGTCCGAGATCAAAATCAACAATTCACAACAGATAAGAATTACTAATTGGAATAAATTTCAACTGAAAATAAATAAATTACAACTTAAATCTATTGTATTAGATACGCTGTTTTCGGAAGGCGTGGGTTTAATTGGTAGCCTTAAAAATCTGTTTGTAACGGCAATATGCGCTTTTTTCGTTATTGAAGAAAAAATGACAATAGGTACCATGATGACTACAAGTTTTCTGCTGGGACAGTTGGTCAGTCCTGTAAATCAACTTTTGGATTTTTCGCGAGCGTTGCAGGATGCCCGATTATCGCATGACCGTATTTTAGATGTCTTGGAGCGTCCTAATGAAGATAATAATAAAAAGATACAAATAAACCTAAGTTCGCTGTATAAAGGTATATTATTTAAAAATGTTGATTTCAAATATAGCGGCACATTAAGCCCAATGATATTGCGCCATATAAATTTGTGTATTGCCCATGAAAAAATTACGGCTATTGTAGGAGTGAGTGGCAGTGGCAAAACTACTCTATTGAAATTGTTGATGGGATTTTATTTTCCTGTTGATGGAAAAATTTTGTTGGGCGATAATGACATTTCACAAATCAATTGCAATGAATGGCGTAAACGGTGTGGGGTAGTTTTGCAAGATGGTTATATTTTTAGTGGTACTATTGCCGAAAATATTGCCATTTCGGAAAAACAGCCAGACATGGATAAATTGCAAAAAGCTGTAGAATTAGCTTGCTTGGAACAGTTTATTAAGGATATGCCTATGGGGTTTTATACTAAAATTGGAGAAACAGGAGTTCCAATCAGCGGGGGGCAAAAACAGCGGATACTGGTTGCTCGTGCCGTCTATAAAAATCCTGATTATATCTTTTTTGATGAAGCTACAAACTCGTTAGATGCAAATAACGAACGAACTATTATGCATAATCTACAACATTTTTTTAAAGGAAAAACTGTAGTGGTGATAGCACACCGTTTATCAACAGTGAAAAATGCTGATAATATTGTGCTTTTAGATAAAGGAATAATTGTAGAAC
>JAITTF010000351.1 GCA_031287215.1 Bacteroidales bacterium | reverse complement strand
TTTCATAAGATGCTAATTTTGAAATAATTATTGTTTATTTTTCATAAGAATAGTAGCAAATTGTACTACAAAATTGTCTTTTGAAAACAAATTCTGGAAGATTTTATTGTTAATTGAGTTGTAATGATGTATTTTTAGTATCCCCAATAACCAATCGAAACCCATTTTGAACTATTTAGGATTGATGGCAAAAAAACTTGTAGAAAGAAAAACAGACAAAAAAATAGATTTTGTGCATCTTTGAAGAGTGACCCCGACAGGATTCAAACCTGTAACCTTCTGATCCGTAGTCAGATACTCTATTCAGTTGAGCTACGGGGCCGTTATTTTTTTCATCTGCAAATGTATAAAAAAAACTAATACCACCATTCAACTTTTTTAAAAAAAATTGAAGAAAATGCATTTTATGATTCAACAACCAATGATGTATATTTTACCTTTGATTAGATAAAAAAAACAGAGAGAACAAGATAGCTCTCTCTGTTTTCTATTTTATAAAAGAACAAACTAAGAAACGATTAGTATTTTACATCGTCATTGTGCATCTCTTCGACTGTTATTTTCTTTTTATCCATAGCTCTCCATACATAGAAAATATAGGCTAAAACGAAAGGTATCAATAAGGATACATAAGACATCGTTTTTAGTGTAAATAGACTGGAGCAACTATTTTGCAGAGTCAGGGAGGATTGAATATCGGAAGTAGATGGATAATAAGCGGTGTTATTATAACCTACGATCAGGAATAACGCTAATACTGTTAATACTGTACCTACCCCTGAAAACCAAATTCCTTTTTTAAAATTAGGCTTTAAGAGGGTAGCTATAATACCAAACAATACTGCCAAAACTCCTACTAAGAAGATAATTAATACGACCGGCATCTCCAAGAAATTGTGAAGATATTTATAGGGTTCCATAAATACCTCTTGAGTTTCAGGATTAACGGCAAATCCGTCAGCAACTAACGTTCTGATGACAAATGCAAGGAAGAATACTAAGAAAAGCCCGGTTTCGATCCATAATGCTTTGCGGCATTTTTTGACAAATACTTCATTATCAATATTGTTAATGTAATAAAGAAGTCCCAAGATTTGTGCTAAAAACATTACAGCAAGACCAAGAACGTAATTCCACCAATTAGAAGGCTGATTTACACCGCTCAGCTCTTCCAAGCCATGCCATTGAGAATCCCATGAACTGATGATAGGATTGAGAGCATCAACCACGTTGAGTTTAGCGATATGAAAATCCGAACCGGTAAAGAAGGTAGCTACAGCAGCACCTAAAAGGATAGGTCCTAAAAGTCCATTAATCGTTAGAAAAGTATGAAAGGTTTTAGTTCCCAGAATATTTCCTGCTTTAGTACGAAATTCATAACTTACTGCTTGCAATACAAATGTAACTAAAATCAGCATCCAGATCCAATAAGCACCCCCAAAGCTGGTAGAGTAGAAAAGTGGAAAAGAGGCAAAAAAAGCACCTCCAAAAGTTACCAATGTTGTAAAGGTAAATTCCCATTTTCTACCGGTAGAATTGACCATCATACTGCGTTCATCGTCATTCTTTCCTAAGAACAAAATCAGAGCATTACCTCCCTGAACAAAGAGTAAGAAGACTAACAGTGCTCCTAGTAAGGAGACTAAAAACCACCAATAATTTTGAAAAAATGTATAATCCATAATATTATTATTTTAAAAGGTAAAAGAAAAACTAATCAATAAACTTAGGTCCTTTGCGGATAGCTTTAATCATAATACTAAGTTCAGCAACCAACAAAATGGTAAAGAGCGTCAAAAAGAGGAAGAAAGTAATCTGTACCGAACCGGTTTGGATATTAGAAACGGCAGCATTTACAGGCATTAGGTCTTGTATTGCCCACGGTTGGCGTCCTACTTCAGCGACAATCCATCCGGATTGGCTACAGAGATATGCCAATGGAATTGATAATAAGCATACCCAATGCAACCATTTTACATTTTCCAATTTATTTTTAAAGGATAAAAATATCAATACGATAAACAATAGAATAAAGAAAACCCCTAAGATTACCATAATACGGAAGGCGTAAAAAGTGAGTGAAACATTAGGAATAAGGTCTATTTTTTCTTTGATATAACCATATCCAAAATAGGGCATATTAGCATCTAAAGTAGCTTTAGCCTGGGTCATAGTTTCATTATCTCCGGCATCTTTAGCAGTACGATAATCAATCAAAGCTTGTTGAGCAATTTTGCCTCTTGCCATTTTTTCTTCTGCAGAGAGGGCAATAGAGCCATCAGGCATGGTATAACCTCCATCAATGAGGTCATTGATACCCGGAATGAAAGCATTGGCATCATAAGTAGCTAAAAAAGACAACAGTTTTGGAATTTTTATTCCTACCAACATGGCATCTTTATCATCTCCATATTCTTTACCGGGGTCAAGAATACCTACGGCAACAAGACCTGCTCCTTCAGCGCCGTCATAATGAGCTTCCATAGCGGCTAATTTCATCGGTTGGCTTTTATGTACCATCTTTGCCGATGTATCACCGGTCGCAAAAGTAAGTACAGAAGCAACAATACCTACAATAGCAGCAATTTTAATACTCTGTAGTGCAAATTCTTTTTCTCTTTTTTTGATCAAAAACCAAGCAGAAATACCCACAACGAAGACTGCTCCTAAAATCCAACTACTGATCACCGTGTGGAAAAACTTAGTAACCGCCATAGGCGAGAGTGCTACGTCAACAAAGCTAAACATTTCATTTCTTACTGCATCAGGGTTAAAAGCCATACCTACAGGATATTGCATCCAAGCATTAGCCACTAATATCCACCATGCTGAAATGGTAGCCCCGATGCCGGTAAGCCAGGTAGAAGCAAGGTGAAAACGCTTACTCACCTTATTCCATCCAAAGAACATCACCGCCACAAAAGTAGCTTCCATAAAGAATGCTACAACACCTTCGATAGCTAATGGGGCACCGAAAATGTCGCCGACAAACCAAGAGTAATTACTCCAGTTTGTTCCAAATTCAAATTCAAGAATCAATCCAGTAGCAATACCTACTGCAAAATTGATTCCGAAGATTTTCATCCAGAATTTTGCTGTATCGCGCCAAAATTGTTTACCTGTTTTGTAGTAAATAGTCTCCATTACTGCCATAATTAACGCTAATCCAAGGGTTAACGGAACAAATAACCAGTGATAGATTGCTGTCAGAGCAAATTGTGCCCTTGACCAATCGATTAAAGATACATCCATGATAAAAAATTTATATTAATAACTATTGTTTGTTGTGTCTATTAATGCTCGTTCTTGCAGTTGTTTAGCTACAAATTCCTCTTTTTGTTGTTCGGTTTTATCACTTAATACGGGCTTAAAAAAGAAAACTCGTAAAATGCCAAACATGATAAATAATTTAACTAATATCAAGACCCACAGTGTTTTACCTATAGTCATCGAACGAAATCCATCAATGTAAAACCAGAATATCCTGGCAAATACATTTGTTTTTCTTTCTTTTTTATCCATATCTGATATTGTTAAAGTATGTTACACAAAATGTCCACCTGCAAAGATAAAATAAAAAATTGAATTAATACTATCTTATTAATCCCTTTTTTTGATACTATTGCACCAAAATTTCTTTTTGTTCATTTTGAAAACATTATTGCAGTTCTATCCACTCCTCTTCTTTGTTGATAATCTGATTTTTGATGGATTCGTAGTCAAGGAGAAGCTTGTTGAAATCGATCTTCTCGGCTAATACTTCAGGGTCAGAGAGCTGTACTTCTATCGTTTGTAATTGTTGAATGAGGTCGGAGATTTCTCTTTCTAATTTTGAGATTTTGTTTTGTATTTTGCGTTGCTGAGCGTCCTCCTCTTTTTTTTGAATGTATTTTTTCTTGTTTGAAGAATTGTTATTGTTTTGATTTTGACGTTGTTGATCTTGTTTTTGCAATTCGTTGAGGGTGTCAAGTTTCTTTTTATCTAAGAAATCAAATACATCACCGATATAGGTTTTGATTGACCCATCTTTAAATTCAATCACTTTTTCACTCAATCCCTGTAAAAAATCACGGTCATGAGAGACTAAAATCATACTTCCTGTATATTGCAAAAGTGCATTTTTAAGCACATCTTTAGACTGCATATCCAAGTGATTGGTAGGCTCATCCAAGATGAGCAAATTGAATGGCGATAGCAGCAGTTTTGCTAAAGCAAGTCTTGATTTTTCACCCCCTGACAATACTTTTACTTTTTTCTCAATATCATCACTGTCAAATAAAAAACTTCCCAATATAGAGCGTATTTTAGGGCGAATATCTCCAATTGCGATATGGTCAATCGTTTCAAAAACCGTCTTTTCCGGATCTAATAATAGAGATTGGTTTTGAGCATAATAACCTATAATAACATTATGCCCTGAGGCAATTTTACCCCCTAATGGAGACAGTTCTCCTACTATTGCCTTTACCATCGTGGATTTCCCCTCACCATTTTTCCCGACAAAAGCGATGCGCTCTCCCCGTTCAATAGTAAAATCTATATCGTTTAAAACTTTGTGAGCACCATATCCCAACGTTAGATGATGTGCCTCTTCTACTACTCGTCCTGAATGTGGTGCCGGAGGAAATTTAAAGAAAATTGAGGATTTATCCATTTGCTCTACCTCAATTTTATCCATCTTATCCAACAATTTGAGACGACTTTGTACCTGTTTGGCTTTGGTAGCTTTATATCTAAATCGTTCAATAAATTTTTCAACATCCGCAATTTGTTTTTGTTGATTATCAAATGCAGATTGTTGGCTTTCTATTCGTTCTAATCTTTGTTGCACATATTCCGAATAGCTGCATTTGTAGTCTTGAATCGCCCCAAAAACGATCTCTATAGTTCGATTAGTTACTTTGTCCAAAAAAGTCCTGTCGTGAGAAACTAATATCAAACAGCCGTCATAATTGGAAAGATACTCTTCCAACCATTGGATAGCCTCAATATCAAGGTGATTGGTAGGCTCGTCAAGCAGGATAATTTCCGGTTTTTGAAGTAAAATTTTAGCCAAATTAACCCTCATTTTCCATCCAATACTAAATTCTTGCATTGGCTTGGAAAAATCACTATGTTTAAAACCTAACCCCAACAGCACCCTTTCGGTATTGCCCTCCATGGTATTGCCTCCTAATTGCTGAAACCGGTCGGTATTATCCGACAATTGCTGCGCCAGCTGGATATACTCCTCCGATTCATAGTCTGCTCTTGTTGACAATAGATGGGTAATGTCTTTAATTTTACGTTCTAATTGTTGTTGCTCTTCAAAGGCAAGCATTGCTTCCTGTTTCACGGAAAGATGGTAATTACCTTCAATTTGTTGCGGTAAATAACCCGTTTTAAAACCCGAAGTAATGGTAATGGTACCCGCTTCCGGTTCTAATTCATGATGAATAACCTTTAATAAAGTCGATTTTCCGGCACCATTTTTACCCACTAACCCTATACGGTCTCTGTCCCCGGCAACAAAAGTGAGCTCTTTGAACAAAAAATCACCGGTAAAATTTATCGCTATTTTATTAAGTGCTATCATAGAGTAAATATAGTATCTATTATTTTTATAATCCGACAAAAATACAAAAAAAACTTTAACTTTAACATACCTTCAGGACAACCATGATAGTCTGTAAATAGCAATATTTTTATTATTTTTGCATTATTTATAAATTCTAATTTTAATTAAAACTGATTATGAAACAATTCACAAATCTTTATCAACTCTCTAAAACATTGCGCTTTGAGTTAATTCCGCAAGGAAAAACATTGGAAAATATCCAAGCCAGCAACATTCTGTCGAATGACGAACATCGTGCTGAAAGTTATAAATTAGTCAAAAAAATCATTGACGAATATCACAAAAATTGTATAGAAAAGTCTTTGAGTGGTTTGAAACTTGATGAAGAAGATTTGCGTAATTATTTTCTGTATTTCAATATCAAAAACAAAGATGAATCTCAAAAGAAAGCGTTTGAGGCCGCACAAGCAAAATTGCGAAAACAAATTGCAAAAGCATTTGATACAAAACGTTTGTTTGGCAAAGAGTTGATAAAAGAGGACTTACTGAATTTTGACTTTGTTAAGCAAGATGCGACAAATACTGATTTGGTGATGGAGTTCAAGGATTTCACTACCTATTTTACCGGATTTCACGAAAATCGCAAAAATATGTACTCCGATGAAGACAAATCAACTGCAATAGCATTCAGACTCATACACGATAATTTGCCGAAGTTTATCGGAAATATGACCGTGTTTGAAAAAATCAACGAGCCGCTTGCCGACAAACTGCAAATTTTATATACTGATTTTGAAGAATATCTGAATGTGGAAAAGATTGCAGATTTATTCAAATTGGATTATTATAGCAACGTTCTTACTCAAACTCAGATTGAGGTCTATAACTTGCTCATTGGTGGAAAAACATTGGAGGACGGTACAAAAATTCAGGGTTTGAATGAATACGTAAATCTATACAACCAACAGCAAAAAGACAAAACTGCCCGCTTACCAAAATTCATACCACTGTTTAAGCAGATTTTGAGCGATAGAGATGCTATTTCGTGGCTGCCGGAAATGTTTGAAAGCGACAATCAAGTTTTGGAAAATATTGAAAAAGTGTATCAGGAAATTCCTTTTGCCGAAATAAAATCACTCATCGAAAAGCTAAGCGATTATGATTTGTCAAAAATCTATTTGCGTAACGATACGGGTTTAACCGATATTTCGCAAAAACAGTTGGGACATTGGTCGGAAATTGCAAAAGTCATTGAAGCACAGTTAAAATCGGAACACCCAAAAACAGCAAGAGAAACCGAAGATAAATACAATGAAAAAATCACAAAATTAATTAAAAATGCTGACAGTTTTTCTATCGCTTATTTGAATGAGTGTGTTAAAAATCGGTCGTTGAGCGAAGTCGAAACGCCGATTTCATTGCAAAATTACTTCAAATTGTTTGGCAAAACCGAGGAACAAAAGGATTTATTTCTCACTATTACGAAAAATTACGAAGAAATCAAAGAACTCTTAAATACTAATTACTATTCCCTATCTCCTAACTCCTCTTTAAAACAAGACAAACAAAATGTAGAAAAAATAAAACAGTTTTTGGATAGCATAAAGGCTTTGCAATGGTTTATTAAACCACTAAAAAGTGACGATGCCGACAAAGATGCTGCCTTTTATGCCGAATTTGAAAAACTTTGGCTCGAACTCGACAAAATTACGCCGCTTTATAATATGGTGCGGAATTATGTTACGCAAAAGCCATACTCTACCGAAAAAATAAAACTGAATTTTGAAAATTCAACATTGGCAGATGGTTGGGACGTGAATAAAGAACACGACAATACCACCATTATTTTGCGCAAGGATGGACTTTATTATTTGGCTATTCTCAACAAAAATCACAAAAAAGTGCTGGATAAAGAGGTCGCAGAAACCGATGGTGTTTGCTTTGAAAAAATGGAATACAAACTTTTACCCGGTGCTAATAAAATGTTACCCAAAGTGTTCTTTTCCAAAAGTCGAATCAGTGAGTTTAGTCCAAGCAAGCAACTTCTTGAAAACTACGAAAAGGGAACTCATAAAAAAGGAGAAAATTTCAATCCGCAAGATTGCAGAACTCTCATTGATTTTTTCAAAACTTCTATCAACGAACACGAAGATTGGAAACATTTTGATTTTCATTTTTCCGATACGAGTACCTATCAAGATTTAAGCGGTTTTTATAGAGAAGTAGAACAGCAAGGCTACAAAATTACTTTTCGTAATATTTCAGAAAATTATATAAATCAATTAGTTGAAGACGGAAAACTATATCTGTTCCAAATCTACAACAAAGATTTTTCGCCTTACAGCAAGGGAAAGGGAACGCCCAATATGCATACGCTTTATTGGAAGGAATTATTTTCCCCTGAAAATCTTGCCAATGTAGTGTATAAACTCAATGGACAGGCAGAAGTGTTTTACCGCAAACATTCGCTAAATTACAACGAAGAAACGTGGAAAAAAGGTCATCACTACGACAAGTTAAAAGACAAATTCAACTATCCGATTATTTCAAAAAGACGTTATGCTTTGGATAAATTTCAGTTTCATGTGCCGATAACCATGAATTTCAAAGCAATTGGCAATGAGCGGATCAACGAACAAGTAAATCAATACATTAAAGACAATGGCGTAAAACACATTATCGGCATCGACCGTGGCGAAAGGCATTTACTCTATTTGAGTTTGATTGATTTGAACGGAAAAATTGTACAGCAATTTTCATTGAATGAAATTGTGAACGAATACAACGGTAACACCTACAAAACCGATTACCATAAATTGCTCGACAGCAAAGAAACTTCGAGAGACGAGGCACGCAAAAGTTGGAATGAAATAGAAACTATTAAAGAACTCAAAGAGGGATATTTAAGTCAGGTAATTTATAAAATTGCCACAATGATGGTGGAATACAACGCCATTGTGGTGTTGGAAGACTTGAATTTTGGCTTTATGCGTGGACGGCAAAAAGTAGAGAAACAAGTGTATCAGAAGTTTGAAAAAATGCTAATTGACAAACTTAACTATTTGGTTGATAAGAAGAAACAGCCAACAGAAGAGGGTGCGTTGTTAAATGCTTATCAATTAACCAATAAATTCACAAGTTTTAGAGATATGGGCAAGCAAAACGGTTTTCTATTTTACATACCGGCGTGGAACACCAGCAAAATGGACCCGGTAACCGGTTTTGTAAATCTGTTTGATACTCGCTACGAAAATGTGGATAAGGCAAAGGATTTTTTCAAAAAATTTGAGGCAATACGCTATAATAAAACAAAGAATTTCTTTGAATTTGTGGTAAATAATTACGGTGAATTTAACGCAAAAGCGGCAGACCAAAAAGAAGAAAAAGATAAAAACGGAAAAATCATAGCAAAAGAAATTAAATTAAGACAAAATTGGACAATATGCACTTATGGCGACCGGATTATCACATTCCGCAATGCTGAAAAAAACAGCCAATGGGACAATAAAGAAGTAAATTTGACAAAAGAATTTGACGACTTTTTTGCAGCCCAAAATATTGCTTTTCAAAACGGCGAAGACTTAAAAGCAGCGATTGCCACCAAAACCGACAAAGATTTTTTTGAAAAGTTGCTCAGTCTATTCAAACTCACGCTGCAAATGCGCAACAGCATTACCAACAGTACCACCGATTACCTGATTTCGCCTGTTGCCGATGAAAATGGCAACTTTTACGACAGTCGAAAAGCGGACGATACGAAACCCAAAGACGCCGATGCCAACGGTGCATACAACATCGCAAGGAAAGGGCTGTGGGCGATTGAACAAATTAAAAACGCAGATGATTTGAAGAAAATCAATTTGGCGATTAGTAATAAAGAGTGGCTAAGATATGTACAACTTTAAAACAAGAAATAACAATGGAAACTTACAAAACAACAAAAACCGCATGAGCCAAAAGATGATAAAGATAAAAATATATATAGATGCAATCATTTTAAAATTGAATCCTGAAAATGTTTCAATGCAAAATATTGATTATAAATATGATAGTTTTGCCAAAAATTTTGAACAGATATACAAGAACGGAAAACAAGTTTGGGAGTTAAAATCTAATTCAAAGTCTGTTATTGAGGTTTGTCAATTTTTCAAATATAAAAAAGTGCCGATAAATGCTCGTTTGAACATTGCGGAAAGGCTGATAAAAGGGAAAAAGTTGGCAAAGGAAAAAAAGAATGATTTTTTAAGTGAGTTTGGCATTTCAAAATCACCTGCTTTAGATTACAAAAATGATAAAGAAAATTTCAATCTTGCAAATTATCCATTAAAAGTCGCTTTTGATTATGCTTGGGAAAACTGCGCTAAAGCAATTCACGAAGGAGAAAAAATAGAACAATGTGAAAAATATTTGAAAGATATTTTTGATTTAGATACAGCAACAAATCCTGCTTTTCAAAAATATGCAGATTTGCTTTATTTTAAAATTTTACTTGGAAGATTAAAAGCAGAATTTCATAAAACAGACGAAGCAACGAATAAGAATAATATCCAAAAACTGCGAAATGTTTTTAGGGATTTAAATTATTATGGAGATAAAAGATTAAATAAAAAACAAATTCAAGAGGTGGTTAATGCTTGGTTTTGCAACAAAGAGAAAAATATTGCAAAAAAGAAAGGAGAAGAAATATCTTTGACGCAAAAAGAACAAGATAACTTTTCCTTGGCAATGCAAATTATTGGACAAGAACGCGGTGGATTAAAAACTCGTATTGAAAAGTACAAAACTTTAACTGACATGTTTAAAGTTTGCGCTTCAAAATTCGGAAAACAATTTGCCGATTTGCGTGACTATTTTAATGAAGCGTATGAAGTTGATAAAGACTTACATTTAGTTCCGGCTTTTCGCAGTGTGGATAATTATGAAAAAATTGTTCGCAGAGATAAAAAAGATGGTGATGAATATGTAAATTATCCTTTTGGAATTGTGCGGTTTGTTGACCCGAAATATACTTCAAAAAGATGCCCGAAATGCGGAAATATAAATGTTAGCCGAGATCAAAAAACAAATGTTGTAAAATGCAATGTTTGTAAGTATGAAACAAAAGTAAGAGATTCTGCCGAAACTAATAACATTCATTTTATTACAGATGGCGACCAAAATGGAGCATATCATATTTCATTGAAAGCATTGGAAAATTTAAACAATAAATAATATGGACACTAACACTCAAAACATAATCATTTACAATACCGACGACGGCAAGGCTTCGGTATCGTTATTAGCAAAAGACGGGCAAGTTTGGCTCAACCAGCAAATGCTCGCTGAACTTTTTGACACCTCTGTACCTAATATCAACATGCATATATCTAATATATTGGATGAAAATGAATTAGATGCCAATTCAGTTATTAAGGATTACTTAACTACTGCCGCAGATGGTAAAAACTACCATGTAACTTTTTATAGTTTAGAAATGATTTTGGCTATCGCTTTTCGTGTCCGAAGTAAACGCGGTACACAGTTCCGAAAATGGGCAAATCGCACATTGAAAGAATTTTTACAAAAAGGCTTCATTATTGATGATGAACGACTAAAAAATCCTAATGTTACCATTAAATTTTGGCGAGAAAATGTGGATAAGATATTGTTGTTAAATGACAAAGTCATATTGACGGGGAATGGTTCTGTAAGTAATCTTCAAATGGAAGAACAAGTTGACAAAATTTACGAGCAGTTTAATGCTAAACGAAAACATTTTGATGCTTTTGAAGCCGACAAACAAGATGAAGATGAATTGAAAATATTAGAATTAGAGACCAAATTCCTAACCCCTAATTCCTAACTTATGGAAGACTACATCACCATATCCTCCCTCAACGATTTCATCTTCTGCCCCTACTCTATCTATTTGCACAATGTGTATATGGGCGGCAAGGAAGATTTGTACCACGCCACCCCGCAAACACAGGGGAAAGCCGCTCATGCAACCATTGATGAGAAAAAATACAGCAGTAAGAAAGATGAAATCACAAGTTTATTGGTTTTTTGCGATGAATTAGGCATTGCCGGAAAAATAGATATTTACAAGGGAAAAGAAAAACTGTTGATAGAACGCAAATACAAACTTGAAACTATTTATCGGGGACAGATTTATCAGTTGTGGGCGGAATATTTTTGCATGACGGAAATGGGCTACGAAGTGGAAAAACTAGCTTTTTACGCCATCTCCACCAACAAAATGTTTCCGGTCGAAATTCCGACGGAAGAAGACAAAAAAGAATTGGCGGATTTTATTCTGAAATTCAACCAATTCAACCCCGAAGATGCGATTCTCATTAATGAAAATAAATGCAACCATTGTATTTACTGCAATCTTTGCGATAAAACGGAGGTGGAAAATGTTTACACATAAAGACATAGAATACAGGTCGGTTTTTGTAATAAATTGCCTTGATAACAGAGCATTGCGCGTGATGAGCGGTGAACTTTTGCTGGAAGACACCGAAGCAAAAAAGACCTTAACCAAACTTCCGTTTCAGAAGATTTTGGCATTATTTGTAATTGGGCATATCACTATTACCACGCCGTTGATAGAATATTGTACCAAATATGGTATTCCGTTGGTGGTGATGAAACCGAATTTTCGACCCGTGTTTTTCTTTTCCATAACTGCAGAAGCCAATTTTTTGTTACGAAAAAAGCAATATGAATACAGTAAAGAAAATTTACAGATACCAAAAATCTTGGTTGAAAATAAACTGAAAAATCAGTTGCGATCATTAGAGAAAACTCGCCTGAAAACGCCTGATTTTCAAAAAGCAAAAGCACAAATTAAAGGTTTGTTAGATATTGTGCCAACAGCACCAACCTACGATGCCGTAATGGGGTTAGAGGGAAAAGCAGCGACAATATTTTTTGCCAATTATTTTGAGCCGTTTGCATGGAAGTCTCGTTCCCCACGTACGAAAATTGACCCACTCAATGCCACGCTGGATATTGGCTATACTATTTTGTTCAATTATATTGAAGCCTTTGTAAGATTATTTGGCTTTGATCCGTATAAAGGTGTATATCACCAACTTTGGTTCAAGCGCAAATCATTGATTTGTGATTTGGTAGAGCCCTTTCGCTGCCTGATAGACCAACAAGTGCGCAAGGCATTTAATCTCAATCAATGTAAGACAGATGACTTTAATCTGATTAAAAATGAATATATTTTGAAACGAGAAAAAAATAGCGATTACACGAGAATGTTTTATGACGTGTTAATAGAACAGAAATCTGAGGTTTTTCGATACGTTCAAACGTATTATCGTTGCTTCATGCAACAGAAAGAGTCTGATAGTTATCCCCGATTTTTAATTAAATGAAGTGATTATGCTTGTAGTAAGTTACGATATATCCGATAATAAGCTTCGCACCAAGTTTGCCAAAACGCTTATTAAACAAGGAGGAATTCGTTTGCAATATTCTGTTTTTGAATTAAACAATACGAAACGGGTTTTAGATAATTTAATCATAAGAATAGATAATTTCTATTCCAAAAAATTTGGTGGTGGAGATAGCGTATTTATTTTTGAAACGGACGAAAAAAAGGCAATAAAATATGGGAATGCCATTCATCGAGATCAGGATTTGATCTATTTTGATTAAGACAAACCTCCCTCCGTATTTTTTTATACAAAGAGACAAAGTATGCTTATCTTTTTGAAAATAAGTTATATAACAGTTTTTTTTCAATCACACTTCTACACAGGGGAGGGTAAATTGTTTTATTTGAACACCTTATTTGTATTAAAATAATCAGTATCTTTGCAGTCTCATTTAGCTCATGGAGTCTAAATGACAATCAAAATTTCTACTATTGTAGATACTGAGTTCATTTTGGAAACTTTCGGCGTCTAAATGACAATCAAAATTTCTACTATTGTAGATATTATGTCGCGTGTTATCATGTGACTAGTCTAAATGACAATCAAAATTTCTACTATTGTAGATTATATGGACAAGGTACACCAGGTCTAAATGACAATCAAAATTTCTACTATTGTAG
>JAITTF010000340.1 GCA_031287215.1 Bacteroidales bacterium | reverse complement strand
ATTATTTAAAAAAAATCAACCACTGTATAAATATTCGATATGGGTTATGGAATGAGTTATTATTTTTTTGTTTAAAAATATGCTTTAATAGGCAAAAATAAACGACTTGATGTTTCATTAGATGATAGTAAAAAAGATAAAGTGACTGGACGAAAAGGTATCGGTAAACTTGCAGCCCTTTATTTATCATCTACATATTATTTAGTTTCAAGAACGAAAACAGAGACGAGTTCTTGGTGTTTGGATATGAGTCATGTAACGGATAATGACATCCCAAGTATGAGCCGACAAAATAACGTGGCTATAGAGTCTAATGAATTTTGGAAAAAACACACAACCGGAACGCTTATTAAATTGATCAATGTTGATTTAAGAAATATTGGAGAAAAAACAATTGAGGGTATCAAGGCACGACTTGCCGATTATTATTCATTCAATGACAATAACGTTGATATCCTTGTGGCTCTCAGACAAACTACAAATGACCAAATTGTTTTTGGAAAAGTTGAAAAACAAATAGCATTCAAGAATTTTTATGCTTTTTTTAATAATACAAATACTGATTTTTGCAAAAAACTTGCAAAAAAAATATTTCTACGCACAAGTATACCGGAGAAGAAATTTAAAGATAGTAAAGATGAAGTTTATTACAAAGAATGCCCTGTAGTATTGTTAAAAAAAGATTTTGAAACAAAAGGCGAAAAATATTTTCTCCAAGGAAATGGCAAAGAATCTGAAAAATCATATAAATACGAAATGTGCGGTTGGATTGGGATTCATAGCACTATTGAAAAAGAAGAAGCAAAAATCAATGATGATGTGTTTTTAAAAAATAAAGCATATCAACCAAATAGATTGCGCGTATATGTCAGAAATAAACTCGCTGTAGAAAATTTCATGGAGTATATGCAAAATACACAGGCGTTTGGAAAATATATAGAAGGAGAAATTCATTTTGATATTTTGGATTCAAATGAACTTCCGGATATAGCGACAGCAAATAGACAAGGATATAAAGCCGATACTGACAGAATAGCTACACTGATACAAATACTGAAACCCATTATTGGAGCCTTAATTAGGGAACGTTCGGATATAGGTACAAACCTTCGCAAGTCGGAAAAGGAATACTGGCAAGCAAAAGAAGACGCAGAAAGAGCAGAAAAAGAAAAAGCCGAGGCTACTGCTCGTGTTGCTGAGGAGGCGCGGGCAGTTGCAGAAAGAAAATGGCAAGAAGCAGAAAAATCCCGTCAACAAGCAGAAGAAGATTTGAATGTAAGAAAACAACAGACATATTTTCTTGAAAATGCTTTAACTAATGACGACAGGACATCTCTTTACAATACTCATGTAATCAAATGCAATGCAGAAGATATTGATGGGAATTTAAAGTTTTTACTAAAAAAGCATCCTGAATTAAGTAATGATGAAGAATTCCGCGCTATCGCTTTTGCCGTGAATAAAATAATTATGACAGCACTTAATTTTTCGATTATTAACTACGATTTTAAAAGACATATCGAGCACGATGATATAGGATATTTTATCGAACAATATTTCAAGAGTTTTTCCGCTAAAGATTCACGTATTACAGTAAAAGTTGAAAATACATCAAAATCATATATCGGATTCCCGTACCAAGAAGTAACAATGATGCTTTACAACATTGTTTCAAATTCTAAAAAATCTGAGGCAACCAATTTGGCAGTCAAGATTTTCAATGGACCAGCCAATAAACTTGTAATGCGATTTATTGATAACGGTGCAGGAATAGAAAAAAATATTGATTTAGAAACTCTGTTTGACTTTGGAGTTTCATATAAACGCGGAACAGGAGTTGGGCTTGCTCAAATAAAAGATTTAGTTGAAAATACCCTAAATGGAACAGTTTCAATGACTAGAAATAACGGCAAGGGTGTAACTTTGGAGGTTAAAATACCAAATGAAAATCAATTATAAGATCGTGTGGTTAGACGATAAACCCAAAAGTATGAGTCCCATCATAAAAGAAATAGAATCTGTTTTAATAGAAAATTTCTTTATGCCAGATATTCAAGAACCATATACGAGTTATGAAGATTTTCATAACTCGTTTCAGAATGCGACTGATGCAGATATATATGGTGAGGTTTTTAATGATTGTGATTTACTATTGATAGATTACAATATTGCCTCAACACATGAAAATGAGGATAACACAGGAGCATCTTTAATAACTGAATTACGTGCAAAAGGTATATATACAGAGGCTGTATTCTATTCTGATGCCATGGATGAATACCGGAGTAAAGATAAAAGACCCGAATTGGACAATGTGATATATGCTGACAAAAATGAATTGATCGGCAAAGTTGAAAAAATAGTGAAGAGAAATGTTGTGCAGTCGATGATTATTTCAAATTTGCGCGGATATTTAATGGATTGCACATCAGATTTTGATTTCATTTGTCGTACCGCATCAGTATTCTATTTTGCCAAACTTACTGATGTACAGCAAATTGAAATATTGAAAAATGCTGAA
>JAITTF010000247.1 GCA_031287215.1 Bacteroidales bacterium | reverse complement strand
TCTCACAACAACAGACTATCACAATAAAAAAATTGTAGTGCTGAAAAGGCAGAAAACAAAGCCATTAAACAAAATCCAAAAATTTTGATTTTCAATTTCCCGTAACTGCTTAATAATTTTCTGTTTCTGGTATGAAAAATAATTTCCGAATGAATGACTTCCAAGTTGTTGACAATCAGAATGCTATATATTCGATTGTGAAATAAATTCCATATGAAACCACACCCATACTACTTCAAGTATTGCTATCAATTTGTGAATATTTATTTTGCTTAGTTTCAAATTACCACATATATTTATTTGCAAACAAATATTTGTTTTTCGGAATTATCATTAAAAATTTCTTCGTCAAAACTCCCAAACTTATGAATAATAGTAAATCCAAACCATTTCAAATATGTATCTAATTCTTGTGGAAAATACATTCTCATATCCAAATTTTGAACCGAGAGGAATGAGTCATTTATGAAATAATGCCATTCAATTCGATTAATTTGAGTTTTCTTTTCATATTTCATTATTTGTTTTATTAATACTTTTCTACCATCATCCGTTTTATATTCAGCGATTTTATTCAGTTCTTTTTCAGCTTCAACTATATAGTGAATATTTGGATTATAACAATCTAACAGAAATAAACCTTCGTTCTTATTTGAGTTCATAAATAAAATTTCCACTTTCAGGAATGGTAAGAAGCTTTTCTTCGCTCATCTTATCCGTAACTTGTGAGTAAATGAAATGATACCACCAAATAAAAAATTCTTCGAAAGATATTTCTTCGGAATATTCTGACTTTTTATAAATATTTTCTGCATAATTCTTGTTGTCATTTAAGACTTTTAGGAGTCGTTTTGAAAAATGTTGAGCCATCTTGTCAAAAATTTCGGAATCGGAATCCGTTATTATGTGTTGCTCTTTATCTTCAATTAAGTTATTGCGATTATTTCCATATACTCTTATGCCATTTTGATATTGATTACCATATATTCCAAAAGATTCGCGTTCTCCTATATGTTCACTTATCTGATAATAGTACCGTTTCCCATGTCTAAGCGGGCGTTTATTCTGTTTTAAAAATTCTTTTTCAACATTATTTATTTGCCAATTGTCTAAAAGCACATTACTCAAAATGAAGAATGACCAAACATCAAAGGATTGTTTTTTGGCAATGTCAGTTTGCGAGAATAGCTTCTTTATGTCCGGCAATTCCTGTATTATTTCTTCCACAATTGCTTTAGAAATTGGTTCGGCATATTTGTAAAGTTTTTCTCCGTCACTTTTGTTCGCTATAAAAACAGTTGGTTTGTAGAAACCGTTCACTTTATGCAACCAATTTTTTTCTTCCAAAAACCGTATCATGCGGGTTGTTTTTTCTTTGGAAAATCCCGTTTTCTCTATAAATGCGGAAACAGGTAAATTTTGGTGAAGAATAAAAAGCAGAAAAGCAACACTGTCCTTTCTCGCATTGAAATCGGGCATATTATTACCTCTTGAAATCATGTGCTGTTCAATATTCATTTTGAAAATTGAGTCAATTGACATACTGTCTATCACAGATTTAATAGTATCCTTTTCCACTTCCGTTAATACTTCTAAAGAACCGGCTTCATTCACTTCTTTATTCTGTCCGTTTCTGTTTCCGCATGAAACCATCACAACTAAGGCTGTAATGATAATTACCAATTTTCTATTCATTTTTTGTTTTCTATATCTCTTTCGAGAGATTTTGTAATTAATTTTGTTTCAAATTCATTTTTCTCTGTCAGTCCACAGCTCCCTGTCAAAGTTCCGACTGTGCTTTGCTGCACGTTGCAAAGTTACAAATTTTGCAGAAACGGTCCGTTCGCGTTCTGTCGCACAGTGCCTAAATTATTGAAGTGGAATAAATCCACATTCCGAAATTACAGGTTTTGCCGACTCTGACTGCAACCATTTGTATAGTTTGTAAGCCATTGAGTTATGGTTTAAATTGGAACGAATAGCCACATGCACCTCCGCAATAAATGGATACGTCCTGTTTTTAACATTTTCTTCATTAGGAAAAATGCCGTTAATGGCTATTTTGGGCACTTCACTATCGGGTTTACGCGCCATTAGGTCTTTATAATTATTAAAAGTATAACAAATCCCATTTTCGTTATTTATCACTTCGTTAAAAACAAAATACATGGAACCTATGCTGACTTCCGGAAAATTAGCAGGTTCTAAATTGCCCATTACTAAACTTCTCATCACTTCTTCGCTACCGGAATTGCGGGGACGTGTAAAAACCGTTATATCTGCATCGCGTCCTCCAACTTGCGCCCAATTGGTTATTTCTCCGGTATATATTTTCTGTATTTGATTCACTGTTAGTGATTTTACAGGATTATTTTTATTGACAATAAAATCAAAAGCATCGAGAGCAATCGACTTTTCAATCAACGTAACGCCCATAGATTTGGCATGGGCTTTTTCGTCGGGTGAAATAGTCCTGTGTGTGAGAATAATATCAGCATTGCCATCAATCAGATTCATAAACGCACCGTGCGTTTGGGAATGCATGACCCGGTTATAAAAAAAATCCGAATATTGTTCCGGGATTTCACTTAAGCGCGGTTGTACAAACCATTCTTCAACAAGTGTCAACCAAAAATAATCAATGTT
>JAITTF010000178.1 GCA_031287215.1 Bacteroidales bacterium | reverse complement strand
TATTACCTTGCCTTTGTCTAATACAATAATATTATCTGCATTCTGAACTGTACTTAACCGATGAGCAACAATAACAACAGTTTTTCCTTGAAAATATTCTGATAAGTTATCCATTATTTGACGTTCATTGTTTGCATCTAACGAATTTGTTGCTTCATCAAAAAACATATAATCAGAATTCTTATATACAGATCTAGCTATCAACAAACGTTGTTTTTGCCCCTGACTGACTCCTGTACCTTCCATCCCTATCTTAGTATTAAATTTTAGAGGTAACGACTCTATAAAATCCTGTATATTAGCAATTTTAGCCGACTTAAGCAAGTTTTTTTTATTTATTTGATCATCGATAGGGGCAATATTGTTAGCAATTGTATCTGAAAAAATGAAACTATCTTGTAAAACAGAAGCCGTTGACATTCGCCATAGATGAGGGTTAATTTCATGTAATATTGTTTCTCCAATTTTAATAGAACCCTTCAGTGGCTCATAAAAACCTAATAATAGCTTAACAATTGTTGTTTTTCCACTTCCACTTGCACCAACGATAGCAGTTACTTTATTTTGAGGTATAACTAGATTTAGATCTTCTAAAACATAGCATCTATTTGAGCCATCATAATTAAAATATAAATTTTCAATTTTAATTGTCTTATCTTCTGGAATATAATCCAATCTGCCCTCTAATTGTTGATCTTCATCTTTTCTGTTATGAATTTCATTTAATCTTTCCAAACTAATCTTGGCGTCTTGTATTTCATGCAAAAAGCCTACAACATTACCGATGGAGCCCGAAAGCATACCCAATATATAACTAACTGACATTAAAGTTCCTAATGAAATCTCTCCGTTTATTACAGACATTGTCGTATAATAAGTAATAAAAATAGATGTTGCTTGTGATATGAAAAAATTTCCTATTTGTTGATATTGTCCTAGAGTAACACTCCTTACACTAATTTGAAATAAATTTACTTGAATCTTTTCCCACTTCCATCGTTGTTTTTTTTCACAATTACACAATTTGATCTCTTGCATACCGGTCAGCATATTGTAAAGATTATTTTTTTCCGTAGAAGATTGAGTGAACCTACTATGATCCAATCTTCTTCTAAATCTCATAAAAGACAATATCCATGCTACACTGATAGATGTCCCAAGCATAAAAATGAAAAAAATTCTATAATTATAAAATATCATTATAGAAGCAAAGATGATAAAGTTCGCTATTGAGAAAAAAATTGTAATAAATGAACCTGATAGTAATGATTTTATACGACTATTATCTCCTATTCTTTGAACTAAATCGCCCAAATGCCTAGTATCAAAAAAACGTATCGGCAATCTCATTAGTTTGCCAAGAAAATCAGAAATTAAAGCAATATTTATCCGAGTATTCATGTGCAACACCACCCATGTCTTAACCAAATTAACAAATGTTTGAGTAATAGCAATTGTTAATTGAGCTACAAGTATCATAGTGACAAAATTAATGTTATTGTTACCAATTCCTTGATCAATCATAGCTTGAACCAAGAAAGGAGATATTATGGATATAATACTTCCTATTATGATTGTCAAAACGATTTGAAACAGTTGGGTTTTATATGGAGACAAATATCCTGTAAAATAACTTAGTGTTTTTTTGTATTCAGTTTTTTCATCTTCTTTTTGATAAAATTTAGGGGTTGGCTCTAACACCAAGACAGTACCAATATCTTTTCCTTTAGATTTGCCACTTAACCAACAATTAAGAAATTCTTTTTTATTCAGAATATATTTTTGTCCTGCAGGATCTGCTATTTTTATAAAAAAATCGGACTCTTTATTTGCGTTAAATATTCTTTTTTTTGATATACCGTAACAAACAACAAAATGTTCCTGATTCCAATGCAAAATACATGGCAAAGGTAATTTTTCAGCTAGCTGTTCAAAGTCAGTACGTGCACAAACTGTTCTAAACCCAACATTTTCAGCTGCATCACTAATACCTAACATGGATACCCCTAAGCGGGAAATAAAGCTCTTTTCTCTTAATGTCTCCAACGAATAGCTCTTACCATAGTATTTTGCAATCATGCGTAAACAAGTTGGACCACAATCCATAGCATCAAATTGTGTATATAACTGAAAATTCTTTTTCATAATTTGTTGCACCTAAAATATTATTGATGACAATTTTTAATAAAATAACTTACTTATTTTGGATATAGAATTTTGATATTTTCATTAAAACGGACTAAGCAATCAATATCTCGAGTAAATATTTCAGCATAATACTTTTTATCCTCAAATAGCTTATTCTTCATTAAAGATAGCATTTCAATGGCTTCACATACTAGTTTCCTACCATGAGTTTCTCTCATTTTTTGCATAAAAGTTATTTTCTTTTCAGTATCAAAAAACAATTCTGCTATTAGAATTCGATTAAAAACATAATCCGCCATAACTATCTGATATGGAACACTTTCATGCTTTCTGAATATGTGCCCAAAAGTAATGTGTGGCAATGACTTGCATCGTCCTCCTTCCAACCAGACTTTTATACTAATCAATTGTTCATCACATCCATAAAAACGTAATCCATCCAAGCCCTTTAGATATTCCCAATGTTCTTTTTTGCACGCATAAGAAGCTCCCAAGACACAAGGTATATCAATACTTTCTATTTTTTGATCTACATTTGGGAAGTGAATCCACTTAATAGATAAATCATTAAAATTGAAAATAGCCCCCATACCTTTATCCGAACTTCTTTCCGGATCAATTGTACCATCAGGAAATAAAGCTATAGTTTGGCAACAAAGTAAATTTTTTTCATTTTTCTTTAATTCATTCAAAATCAACGAAACCCAATTATTTTGATAAATCCGCATATGAGCATCTAAGAGAAGAAAATAATCCGTTTCACACAAGGCAATAGCCTCATCTCTTGATGCTGCTACTCCCATTCTCGATTGATGTTCTATATATTTTGCACCAAACTTCAACGCTACTTCTTTATAGTTAAAACCATCATTTGAGCAATCGTTGATCAAAATCAATTCAAAACTTTCTTCTGAATTTTCTTTCAGACTTCTAATCGTATTACAAACCTCCTCCCCCTCATTTAA
>JAITTF010000140.1 GCA_031287215.1 Bacteroidales bacterium | reverse complement strand
CTAAGGCTTTTGATGTAAAATATTTGAATAAAGAAAACCAATTAGAATATGTATGGGCAACCTCTTGGGGAGTTTCTACCCGACTGATCGGAGCACTCATCATGACACATTCGGATGATCATGGTTTGGTATTACCTCCTAAATTAGCGCCTATCCAAGTAGTCATCGTGCCGGTTTACAAAACTGAAGAGCAACGCAATGCGATCTCCGAAAAGGTAGCCTCCATAGTAGCTGAGCTTAAAGCTAAAAATATCTCCGTCAAATTTGACGACGATGACTCAAAACGTTCGGGTTGGAAATTTAACGAATATGAACTCAAAGGAGTGCCAATTCGTATTGTAGTTGGAGCCAGAGAATTAGAAAACAATGTAGTGGAAGTTGCGCGTAGAGATACCTTTGCAAAGACGACCCTTTCTATTGATGATTTAGATATCGCGATTGAAAAACTATTAGATGAAATTCAACACAATTTATATAATAGGGCTTTTACTTTTAGAGAAAAAAACAGTTTTAAAGCCGATACTTGGGAAGAATTTGAAAGTCTATTGAATGAGTCGGGTGGTTTTATCTATGCCCATTGGGATGGGACTTCCGAGACTGAGGAGTTAATTAAAGAGAAAACTAAAGCTACTATCCGCTGTATTCCTCTAAATAATCCGTTAGAAGAGGGCAAATGTATCCTTACCGGAAACCCCTCAAAACAACGTGTCATCTTTGCAAGAGCTTACTAAATGATGACTATTGAAGACCCCCGTTTAGCTGCTTTCAAAGAGCTGCTCGACATCATGGATAAACTCCGTGCCGAATGTCCTTGGGACAGTAAACAAACCTACGAAAGTCTGCGTTACCTCACCATTGAGGAGACCTACGAATTGGCAGATGCTATCATAGAAAAAAAATACGATGACATCCCTAAAGAATTAGGAGACATCATGTTGCACATTGTTTTTTATGCTAAAATCGGCTCTGAAACAGGAGCATTTGACATGAGAGATGTGCTCAAAGGCATCAACCAGAAGCTCATTCGCCGCCATCCTCATATTTTTGGAAATGTAACTGCTCAAACAGAAGAGGAGGTACGCAATAATTGGGAAGTAATCAAACTTACGGAAGGCATCAACAGGTCGGTATTGGGGGGTGTGCCCGTTTCCCTGCCTGCCTTGGTAAAAGCCTATCGTATTCAAGAAAAAGCAAAAGGCGTAGGCTTTGAGTGGAAAAAGACTGAACAGGTTTGGGATAAAGTACAAGAAGAGTTGCAAGAGCTTAAAGTAGAAATAGATAATAAAAGTGATAAAGTAGAAGAAGAGTTTGGCGACCTTCTTTTTGCATTGGTGAATTATGCTCGATTTCTCAAAATTAATCCCGACAATGCATTAGAGCGAACCAATAAAAAATTTATCAAGCGATTTCAATACATGGAACAGCAAGCCAAATTACAGCACCGTCAACTCTCCGAAATGACCCTCGATGAGATGGAGGTATTGTGGGTGGAGGCAAAAAAATACTAATTCATACATTTTACCATATCTCATGAATACTCAAAAAGAACAAGTAATTGAAGTGATGCGCCAGAATGGTGGATATGCAACATTGGAAGATTTGAATAGATTGATTAATTTTTTTTTTCCGGAAAACGAAGAACCCACAAGCAAGCATAATAAGAATTGTACAGGAAAGTGATGAGATTTTCAGTATAACTTTTTTTTTTTTCGTACATTTGTGCCCCCTTAAATTATGAATATTAATAAACAAAAAATAATGAATATGAAGAAAGTTTTTATCGTAATCGTATGCTTCTTACTCTCCTGTGGATGGAGTAATGCACAAGATTTCAGTGGTCCCATTAATCCTGACCCAAATGTAAAGATAGGAAAATTAGCTAATGGCATGTCCTATTACCTCAGAGCTAATAAAAAACCGGAAAAAAGAATTGAATTTCAGTTGGCAGTGAATGCCGGATCTGTACAGGAAAATGATGACCAACAAGGTTTGGCGCACTTTACCGAACACATGGGATTCAACGGTATTAAAGGCTATCCGGGAAACTCCATGATTAGTGAATTGCAGAAAATTGGCGTTAGCTTCGGCGTCCATTCCAATGCTTATACCTCCTTCGACAGAACGGTTTATATGGTACAAATCCCTTCCGATAATCCTAAGAATATCAAATTAGGGTTGGATATCCTTTATGGTTGGGCTACTGCTATGATCATGGATAACAAAGAAATAGATGACGAAAGAGGGGTTATCTCCGAAGAATGGCGTATGGGACAAGGTGCTGATGACCGTATGATGCAATTATGGTTGCCTAAAGTATTAGCAAATTCACGCTTCGCCGAACGTCTTCCTATTGGGAAAATTGACATTATCCGCAATTTTAATCATCAAACCATAAAAGATTTTTATAAAGATTGGTATAGACCTGATTTACAAGCTATTATTATTGTAGGAGATATTAATGTTGCTGAAATGGAAAAACAGATTATCGCTAAATTCGGCAAAATTAAACCGCTCAAAAATCCTCGCCCACTGATCAAATATGCTATTGAAGGCAACGAAAAACCTGTTGTTGCCATTTGTACTGACCCTGAAGCCATGGGAAATACCGTGTTAATAGCCCGTAAATTTTCTCATTTTGTGATGAAAACTGTTGAAGATTACCGAACTAATATGATTTATGAATTGTATAACATCATGTATGATTCTCGCTTGAGTGAATATCAACAAGACCCCAAAACCCCATTCTTAGGTGCCGGCGTTGGCTACTTCTCTTTCATAGGTCCTTTGGATGTTTATGGTGCTCAAATTGCAGCAAAAGAAAATAAAATCCTTGAGTCTATAGCCTTTATTATGAAAGAAGATGCAAGAGTGCTAAGATATGGCTTCTTAGATTCTGAACTGAAACGTGCTAAAGAAGAGCTACTTAATAATTATGAAGAAAAAGCAAAAGAGGTAGATAAAACAGAATCTATTCAGTTTGTACGCTCTTATGTTGAGCACTTCTTAGCCGGAGATCCTATTCCTGGCGCCAAAAGAGAATTTACTTATGCTAAAAAATATTTAGAAACCATTACACTAAAAGATATTAATGCAATGGCTAAAGAGTGGATTACACAACAAAATCTGGTCGCTTTGATTACGGCTCCCGAAAAAGAAGGCGTGAAAGTGCCTTCAGAAGATGAAGTGCTGAAATTGATCTTTCAAACAGACTTCTCTAATCTTGAACCCTATATAGACAATTATAAAGAACAAGAAGTGATTGACATAGAGAATCTGGTTTCTGGTAAAGTAGTCGATAAAAAAGATATTCCTGAAATAGATGCCCAAGAGTGGACACTCTCTAATGGGATAAAGGTCTTTTTGAAAAAAACGGACTATAAAAAAGAAGAAATTACCTTTGCTGCTATCAGTAATGGTGGATTAAGTCTGTATGAAGAAAAAGACCTGCCATCAGCTTTCTTTGCTTCAAATTTTATTGACAGAGCCGGTATCGGTGAATTAAATTATTCTGCTTTAGAGAAAAAATTAAAAGGCAAAAAAATGTCTTTATCCCCTTCGATTACGCCTATCAACGAGTCCTTGATAGGGGTTACAACTCCAAAAGATGTTGAGTTTTTTTTCCAATATGTGAATGCCTTCTTTACGAATGTAAGACATGATGAAAATGTGTATGATTTAGTGATCAATGAGACTAAAGAACAGATGAAAATGATTCTTGCTAATCCTACTTATCGCTTTTTTGCAGCATTCTTTAAAGAGGTTTCTCATGATGATCCATACCAAAAAAATCAGTTGACTTTTACGGATGAATATGTAGATCAAGCTAATTATGAAAGAGCTTTTGAAATCTATAAAGAAAGATTTGCCAATCCTGCCGATTTTACCTTCTTTTTTGTCGGGAGTTTTGATGAGCAAATGATGGAAAATCTCCTTTCCAAATATGTGGCTTCTCTCCCTGTTACCGACCAAAAAGAGGTTTATAATAAAGCCGCTTTTAAAGATTATCCTGCTACACAAGCAGTGAAAGATCTTTATCTGGGTATGGACGAGAAAAGTTGGGTAGGCATCTCTTACGAAGCTCCTTATGCTTGGAATGCTAAAAATAATATGATTATCACTGAAATTGGAGAAGCCCTTGAGATCGAAGCATTAGAAACTATTCGTGAAAAAATGGGTGGCGTCTATTCCCCGATGTTGAATATGAGTTTTGAAAAAGATCCTTTTGAAAAATATAATCTTTTTATCATGTTTAGTTGTGCTCCTGATAATGTTACTAAACTTACGGATGCTGTGTTGGATATTTTAAAGAGTTTTGCAGAAAAAGGACCCAAAGCGGAAACTTTATCAAAAGTGAAAGAACAATTAATTAAAGGACATGAAACAAGTTTAGAATCCAATACATGGTGGCGTAATGCGATCAATACGAATTATTTTAATGGAGTGGAATGGAGTCAGATGAATAATTTTAACGAACGCGTTACTTCGGTTACGAATGAGGATATTGTTAATTTTATGAAGACCTATTTTGTTCTAAATCAATATATTAAGGTTACGATGTACCCTGAAAATAAAAAATAGATTATTATGTGTGGAATTGTTGGTTATACCGGTGCGCGAGATGCGTATCCGTTGTTGATAGAAGGACTTAAACGCCTCGAATATAGGGGCTATGACAGTGCCGGCGTGGCTTTAATGCAGAATGACAAAATTTTGCTGTATAAATGCCGTGGAAAAGTGGCTGATCTGGAAGATTTTTGTGCCCAAAAAGATATTTCTGCCACTACCGGTATCGCCCATACCCGTTGGGCAACGCATGGAGAACCCAATGACCAGAATGCACATCCCCATCTTTCAAATGATGGTAAAATTGCGCTGATTCATAATGGAATTATCGAAAACTATTCTGTTTTAAAACAAGAATTGATTAGAAGAGGTTATCTGTTCAAAAGTGATACCGATACCGAAGTCTTAGTATATTTAATTCAGGATATTTATAAAAATGAACAAGTTACATTGCCGGAAGC
>JAITTF010000085.1 GCA_031287215.1 Bacteroidales bacterium | reverse complement strand
TTGATGCTGCGGGCAATGGAAAATTACTGAATAGTAAAACCTACAATGCGAACAATGTATTAGTAAAAGAAGTAACAAATACAATTCGCGAAATAAATCAACATGCTTATTTTGGAATTAATTTCAAAAATCATCGAAATTCGCATGCTCATCTTTATTCTGTATCGACTTGTGAATGGACCTTTTGCGAAGGTTGCGCCCAAAATGATGATATTAAAAACAGTATAATTCCATCACAGGCAAATATGAGTCCCACTGTTTCGGTAATTGCACACAAATTAAATACTTGTGATGTTATAGTTGACAAAATAACAACTACGACAGATAATGTGACTGTAACCGAAGAATATACTTACAATCCATCCACTTTGCAGCTCAAAGAAAAGAAAATCAGCAAAAGTCACAATGCCGATAAACTGTCCACTAAATATTTATATCCCAATGATTTTAATTGTGGCATTTTTGCAACGATGACCACAAAAAATATGTTGTCACCTGTTATTGAAGAACAAGTGTTTAATAATGGCCTGTATATTGGCGGTATGTTGACCGAATACAAAACAAGCGACTACGGATTGATTGCACCCGATAAAAAGTACTTTTCGGAATTAACTACTCCGGCGAATAACGCACCGGGTTATTCGTGCAGCGGTATTCCGGCATGGGTATTTCCTTCTGCCAATGTAAAATATGAAAAATTCGACAGACAAAACAATCCTGTTTATCTTGTTCATAACGATGCGGCGAAAATAGTTTATCTGTGGGGCTACAATTATCAATATCCTATTGCCGAAATTCAAATCGGTAATTATACTTATGCAGAAGTGGAAACTGCCGTAAAAAATGTATTTTCCGTGTCAAGCATAGATGCACTTTCGGCACAAACTACGCCCAACGAAACCATATTGCAAAACGGAAGTTTACAAAACGCTTTGCCCAATGCACTGGTTACGACTTATACTTACAAGCCGCTTATCGGCATTAAAACGGCAACCGATCCTCGAAGGGTGAAAATCACTTACGAATACGATGTTTTCGGTCGTTTACAGTACATCAAGGACTATGCCGGAAAAACAATTGAAAGTTATGATTATCATTATAAGATTGAGTGAATGAAAATTCAAAAATATTAAACGCATCGTAAACTTTGTTTACGTTTGGCCAAAATCAAATATCTAAAACGATTCAAATAGATTTTTGGGAATAAGGTACGTGAGTACCTTATTTTTTTTAATATGCCGGTAATATCATCTATGAAAACGGCTCGTTAAAAATGATTTTGACGGATAATGGTTATTATGACGGACAAAATTATTATTTTTACATCAAAAATCATTTGGGAAGCAACGTGATGACAGTTGGAAAAGACGGCAATATCGTACAGAATAATCATTATTATCCGTTTGGATTGACAATGGGTATCAGCGACAACCAGGGCGTGCAGCCCTACAAATACACAGGAAAAGAACTGGATATGGAACATGGTTTGATGCAATATGATCCGGCGATGGGGCGGTTTACGACTATTGACCCGATGGCGGAGAAGTATTACTCGGTTAGTCCGTATGCCTATTGTGCGAACAACCCGATAAATGCAATTGACCTGACAGGCAAGGATATCGTTATCTTTTACGGAACAGGGAAGTACGATCCATGGGGAGTGGAACAAACCAAAATCAAGCACCTGACTATAAATTTGTTCAAGATTTTCTTCTTGCATATAATTATAATATTGGAAATGGCGGAGGTGATAACTTACGTGAATTAGCCAAAGCTTATCTTACAGATCCGACTGCATTTATTAACAGATCAGGTACTACTGATAAGTCATATGATAATAAAGAAGAAAGGCGAGTTATCACGGGTTCTGAGGCAAAAACAGCCCAGGCAAATGGCGAATATCCTAAAGGATATACTAGAACTGATCATAACCATTACAAGTCAATCAGAGTGAGTAACCCGACTAAAACAACACCCATGCCTGAGACACCTCCGGTTCAACAGCAATCTCCAAAGCCATCTTTGATGGAACGTTTGATGGAATGGTGGAATAAATTTTTAATCATTTTGGTTGCACTATTGCCTTTTATCACATGCAATCGTAGGGAAGAATGACATTAACCGACGGATTTCGGAACGGCATGTTCTGCATCCTCTCACGAGTTGAATAAGATATTCAACTAATTAATCAACAATATTTCACAACATAAGGTAAATCAGGATGAAAATAGCCTGTTTTCACCCTATGTTATATTCAAAAACGAATAAAAAAAGAAAATGAAAAAGAAAAATTATTATATTATTTGCTTATTACTGTGTTTGTTATTTATTGGCTCGAATAAAACATACAGTCAAGAAATGACCTATTGGTATTTGACAAAAATAGAATTTCCAAACAGCGACGGAATAGAATTTATTTATGAAAAGGTAAGTCCTATGATAGATGTCAATCTAAATATTAACGCTTTAAGTAACACTCTTCGTCTTGCGCCTGAACATTTCTTACACTATAGTTTTCAAGCGCTTTTGCCGGTTTTACTGAAAGAAATAAAATACAGAGGCAACAGTATTATAAATATAGATTATAAAAATACCACACAATTAGAATACCCTCGAAAATATCTTTCAGCGTGGAGTGGAGTCGGTTTATCGGAATATCGCCACATGGAAGAATTCGATATTTCAGATAGCCGCTGGGCAGATTTTGGAAGAATAGTACCTATCACATCTTTTAGTGAATTTAAGAGAAAAGCCATATCGCAATTAAACATAAATCTTAGCGGTGATCAAATATCTTATAAATTTCACTACATAGAGAATGCAAACGAACGCTTAAAATTGGAAAAGTCTATGTATTTATTCCAATCAAATTCAACGTTTTATAATATTGATGGATTCCATGTGGGATATTCGGAAGTAATATGAGGGACATACCATGTTGCCTGTTGTTGAGGATTTTGTAAAGTAATTTAATTTGAAAGATTTTGTAGTCGTTGCCGATTCGGGACTGATGAACAATGAGAATATCGCTCTGTTGGAACAGAAAAAATACAAATATATCATTGGAGCAAGAATCAAAAACGAAAATAAGTCGGTTACCCAATGGATTTTGTCGTTGGAAAAAGAAGATGGTAAATTATACGAATATCACAAAACAGCTACTTCCCGCCTGGATTTTCTCAAGAATACTTTGTCAGTTCAAAAACTTATTGTACCTTTGCAAAAGTTTATAACGGCTAAATAACTATTGCTGAATCGTTGCGGGTTGTTTAGCCGTTTTCTATTGCTGTTATGCAGTATTGTATTTTTTGCCTGCTACCCCGCAATCACCACAGCAGTAGAAATTAAAATATTTCCAATGCTCGCCAATTGAATTACGGAACAGGATCATACCCATGTCCACCCCAAGGGTGGCACCGGGCAATGCGCTTCACAGCCAACCATCCGCCCTTAAACGGTCCGTATTTCTTAATCGCTTGCAAGGCATATTCCGAGCAAGTCGGCGTATA
>JAITTF010000366.1 GCA_031287215.1 Bacteroidales bacterium | reverse complement strand
GTATGCCAGGAAATAAATCGATTCGCAAAAATCAAACGCCGGGTTTTTCTTTCTGCTTAAAGTCATTATTTCATCTCCCACCAAACCGGGAACGTGATAAGGATTGCCCTTATATAACTTAATGTTGAATTTAACAAATTTCTTCAGTGCAAATCTGTTGGAAACTTCTGTAATTGTAACAGCCATTCGTGAAATCTTAATGAGTTATCGACCGGCAAAGTTAATCTATTTTTGATTATTTGTTCCCTTTTTTGCTTATTTTTTTATGCCTGATATTCAAAATCTCGACCAATAGCGAGAAGCCAATTGCAAAATAAATATAGCCTTTGGGAACTGTCTGTATTTCAGTATCGAAAATAACCAAGTGTGACAAGTGACCGGCTTCGATCATCAGCGTTACACTAATCAGTATCAAAAACGACAATGCCAACATCTGAATGGACGGATGTTCGTTGACAAAACGGCTCACTATGCCCGAAAAGCCCATCATCACCACAATGGCAACTACAATCGCTAATGTAATAATGGTCATTCCGCCAATCTCGCCGTAAGTATTGAAACTAACCATACCTACCGCTGTCAGTACGCTATCCAAGGAAAAGACAATATCCAACGCCACAATTTCAAGGATAATCGTGGAAAACGCATTTTTCGCAGGGTTGAATGTATGACTTTCTTCGTTGTCTTCCAGTTTATGGTGGATTTCGCTCACGCTCTTGTACAAGAGGAATAATCCGCCTGCCAGAATAATGATACTTTGTCCGGTGATGCTGCAATGAATCCAACCCCAGTCGATATTTATCAGCGGTTTAGTCAGTTGCATCAACAAAGAGATGCCGAACAAAAGCAAAATACGGGCAAACATCGCTAAGCCCAAGCCAATAATCCGCCCCTTTTTCTGTTGGTGTACAGGCAGTTTGTTCGTCATAATCGACAAAAACATGATATTGTCGATACCCAGTACGATTTCCAAGAAAATCAAAGTTAGTAGCGCCAACCAGGCGGAAGGCATCAAGAGTACGTTGATTATTTCCATTGAATAAAAATTTGCACAAAAATAACTATTTTTAGTTATATATACTACATTTTGAATGGATAGTTTTTCCGATGTGTGTATATATCGCTATCCGCAAGTGCATGGATTGTAAGAGGGGGCTGCAATGTAAATATCATAAAATTATTTACAATATCTTTTTGAAATTAATTATTAAAATGATTCATAATATAAATTTTTTTATTACTTTTGTCGCGAATTTGAGTAAGCAACTCTATACCTCCTCTACAAATGGGTATAAGTTGAATACAACAATCAACTGCTTTTTTTGTGAAGTATTATGCTTTGTTCTGCAAATATTTTAGACATTTGCACACTGAAAAAAAAATAATAAAATGATTAATTTTGCTGCGTTGATTCGACATGGTTCGATATTTCAAGAACTAAAAAATATTTTTCTTTGCAAAGAAAGCAACTTGGTATATGAGCAAATATTTTCCCGGTATATTTTAGGTATTCTACTCCTAATTTCCTTATATTTGATTGCATTATGTTTCTATCCTCATGTCAGAACCATACTATTTGTCGGGCTTGTATTCAATATATATGCAACTATATCTACTATATTTTCATCCGTTGATATGATTAAACGCATGATTCCGTTTTACCTTATCTTATTAATGCTTTATGTGTTTTACCTGATTGTTCTTACCACGAATTCGTGGACGAGTTACATGCTGACGATTTATTTTTTGTATATACCGTTGATGTTATCGCCTGTTTATACTTGGAGAACTATATTGAAATGGATGCAATTTGTTTTTTATTTTATCATTGCGGCATTTGTTACTTTTTATTTGTGCAAAATAAAGTATTCTGTATTTATAGACCAGGACATATCCGTTTTATCCGCCCAAACAACATTTATATACGATCTGGGCATAATTATTTTCACTTTCATCCTGCTTACTTACTGCCTGTATTACACTTATCTATTTAATAAAATACGCATAAAGGAGGTACTTCAAGCCAACGGCTACGATGACAAAAACTTCGAATTGAATCTGACGACACATTCAATGGAATACGAAAAATATAAAAAGATATACCGGCAAATAGTTACATATCTTGAGGAACAAGCCTTATACCTCGATCCCGAATTTTCTTCGACTCGAATGGCGCAAGATTTGAATATCAATATTTCATACCTTTCCAAAGCCATTCAACTACACAGCGGAATGAATTTCAACCGTTTAGTCAATTCTTACCGGATAAACAAGGTCAAAGAAACACTATCCACCAATTTACAAAGCTACACGATGCAATATATTTATATGTCTAGCGGATTTAAAAGTCAATCGGCTTTTAATAAAGCATTTAAGATGCAGGAAGGAATTACGCCTTCGGAATATATAAAAACTTTGCCAAATTAGTTTCAACGCTATTTTAAAATCGGTTGTCTTTTTACCGGGTTTATAATCGTTACTTCAAAATAAATTACTCTCTTTGTGACTTAATTTTATTTTAAAAGTACATATATAATGGAAAAAGGTAAAGAAAAAAAAATTGAATTAAAACGTATTGTTTTGTTTTTACTTATTAGTGTTTTATTTTCCGCGCTTGCACAAGCGCAAACGGTTTCCCCGTCGAATGCAGGGCCTTTGAAATCAACCTCGCTTTATGCACCGGAAGATGCAGCAGCAGGAGGCCTATACGAATATACGGATATACAAACAACCGGTATATCGTCGAGAATAAAGGCATTTAATTTAACTGGTACTGGTGGTGGCGCTCTTAACTCTTCAACTGTGGCTATAGGCCCTTATTATCCCAGCGGTACTTTAGGAGACGGCAATCACGTAATG
>JAITTF010000337.1 GCA_031287215.1 Bacteroidales bacterium | reverse complement strand
CCGTAATCATCAATCATGTCCCACATCTTTTGATAGAAGTCGAGAATATTGCCCCAATAATCTTCCATCTCTTCAGCAAAGCCTTTTACTTCGCCGGATTCAAATTTATGGAACAAACGAAGTTGCGGTTTAAACATGGTGTTTAATTGGATAATATTCTTTCTAATCAACGAAATCTGTTCGATAATCTTTTCTGATTTCATATCAAACAAATCCCTACTTACATTGTCAATATCGTTTCCTATTCTATCGACTAAAAGGAAAGCCTCCTTCATCATTCGGGAAAGCACTTTGTATAAAATAGCATCAGTAGTTCCGCTAATCTCGTCTTCTTCAGCCTCTTCAGGGTCAACTTTTAGCAATTCAAATACATCTTGAACGATCGCTCCGGCATTGGCAACGGTAATAAGATACTCTTTTCCCCAGAAAATTTTAGTCTCTTCGGTTTTGACCATTTTATTACGATTATCTGTATAGGGAAAATGCAACACCATAAAGTAATAATCATCGTAGGTGTCAATTTTGGGACGTTGTACAAAACTCGAACAGTCGTCAATATCAAGGGGATGGAATTGAAAGTTATCTCTTAAGAAGTCTAAATCCTCTACAGTAGGACTTGTAATGTGATGCCACTTAACGGCTCCAATATTTATGGAATTAACCATGATAACCTCCTTTCGTTCAAATGAAAGAAAAACTAATTTCTACATTCCGTATTAATATTTTATTTTTTTTGGACTGCAAAAGTACTAAAAAAAAATGAAATATTTTCAATGAATCATAAAAAAATCGTTAGATGAAAGATATAAATTATTTTGTATCTTTGCAAGTCAATATCAATAGAAAAGTATCTATGCGTAAATATCTCTTAGTTTTGCTCATTTTAGTGTGTTGTAGTGCCGGTTACGCCACACATCAACGTGCAGGCGAGATTACCTATGTACATCAAGATGGACTTTCTTATCTATTTACCATAACTACTTATACTTATACAAATAGTCCTGCTGATCGTCCTGAAATTGATGTCTATTGGGGTGATGGTTCCTTTTCTACAATAGAAAGATCTGTATCTACTGAATTGGGAAATGAAATTAAACTCAATCAGTATGTTATGGCGCATACTTTCCCGGCACAAGGTACTTATCATATCACTTTTGAAGACCCTAATAGAAATGCCGGCATTGTGAATATTCCTAATTCTGTGAATATTCCTTTTTTTCTCGAAACAATATTAGTGATACACCCCTTCTTGGGCGCTAATAGTTCTCCGCAACTACTTACACGCCCTGTTGATAATGGTTGCACACATGTTCCTTATTACCACAATCCGGGAGCTTATGACCCTGATGGGGATAGTCTGGTTTACAGCCTGATTACTTGTCGCGGTTTTGAGGGACTGGATATTCCGGGTTATACTTTACCTTCGGCTTCCAATTATATCTCTATTGATTCCCATACCGGAGATTTAACTTGGGATGTTCCCATGAATACCGGTGAATACAATGTTGCCATTTTGATAGAAGAGTTTAGAAATGGCGTTTTGATAGGCAGTGTGGTTCGTGATATGCAAATAACTATTGCTCCTTGTAATAATCAACCTGCTGTTATACAGACTATTATTGACACTTGTGTTACTGCGGGTGAGTTGTTGCATTTTCCGATATCCGTTACGGATGAGATTACTCAAATTGTAACACTGACCGCTACCGGCGGTGTTTTTCTGATTGCTCCTTATCCTGCCTATTTTCCTTCAAGTGAATCACATCCTCCTTTTACGCAATATTTTTCTTGGCAAACTCATTGTTTACATGTTAAGAAAAATCCTTATCAAGTAGTTTTTAAAGCTACTGATAATGGTGTCCCTGTTGCTTTATCCTCTTTCAAATCGGTATTTATTACCGTTGTTGCCCCCAAGCCGGAAGGGCTAACAGCCATAGCTACAGCTAATCAGGTAGCATTAAGTTGGTTGCCGGAAGAGTGTGCCAATGCTAAGGGCTATTTTGTCTATAAAAGGAGAGGAAGTTTTCCTTTTGAACCCGATTATTGTCAAACAGGAATTCCGGAAGATAAAGGGTATGAGCTTATTGGAACGGTAGAAGGGCGCGATAATACAACTTTTATTGATGATGGTAGCGTCATGTCGCTTTATCACAGCAATAACTATTGCTATAGGATAGTCGCCTTTTTTGCTGATGGAGCAGAGAGTTATGTTTCTGATGAAGTGTGTATTATTATCAATAGTGAGGCACCACGTCTTACACATGTTGATGTTACGAATACCGATTCTATTGCAGGTTCTATTTGGGTGAGTTGGCAAGCTCCGCCGGTATTGGATACTACTATTTTTCTGCCGCCTTATGAATATCGTTTGTTTAGAGCTACTAATCTGAATGATAATTATTTGCAAATATACACAACGACTATTCCTTTCGATACCTCATTTTCTGATATTGACTTAAATACGGTAGCTTATAGCTATCGTTATAGAGTAGATTTATGGGCAAAAAGTGCGGATGGAGAACTGGTTTTAGTTGAGAAGTCAGACCCTGCCTCCTCCATTTTTCTCAACATTACATCGCATGATCACGCACTGTCGTTAAGTTGGACTGAACAAACGCCCTGGCAAAACTATAGTTTTACTGTTTTTAGATATGATGAAAGTAATAGTCTTTATGATTCTGTGGGAGTAACCCAAAAAAATTATTTTCTTGATAAGAGAT
>JAITTF010000307.1 GCA_031287215.1 Bacteroidales bacterium | reverse complement strand
ATTGCTCTTGTGCTTGCTGCAATTGGTTATTTTATTACTATTCTAATGCGATTTGCAATATCGCGCAAACGTGAATATATGGCAGATGCAGGCGGAGCGGAAATGACTAAAAATCCGTTGGCATTGGCTTCGGCATTGCGCAAAATTTCTTCGGACTCGCAAATAGAAGCGGTGAAACAAAAAGATGTTGCTCAACTTTTTATTGATAATCCTTTGAAAAAAGGACTTTCAAGTTCGTTTAGCGGTTTGTTCTCAACACATCCGCCAATTGAAAAAAGAATACAGGTTTTGGAGCAGTTTTAAAATAAATTTGCTAATGATAAAAAATGCGCTTGAAGTTTTTCGAGCGCATTTTTTATTGAATGTTTTTAATTTTTTTATTGTGGATTACCTACTTTACCCATAAATAAAACTGTTCCTGTAGAATTTTCCTGTATCATAAATAAAAAAGGATGGTCTGCTTTGAATTGATTATATCCACCGATTGATGTTTCTAATCCTACAACAGTAACCGCAGCAGCCTCTGTACCTTTTTCATTAACCTCAATATATGCTTTTTGCTTAACCATAGTAACAAAAAAAGGAACATCTGTTAATTTTGAAAAATCTGCTAAATTTGAATCAAAAGCAATTCCCATACCTAAACTTTCTAAGGTACTTTTCAATGATGTTTCATATTCAATTTTAAATCTTGGAACAAATAATTCAACACTTCCACTATGACTGTTATTAATAATTGTTTCAAAATATCCGGGTGTTTTTAATTGAACAACTACTTCATCTAACATAACTCCATTGTTGGGAAGTATAAATAACATACTAAAAGCTCCATTTCCATACGGGAGAGAAGCAAGTGACAAATGGTCGTCAGAATAATATTTCATTCCTTTTTTTTGATGCATCATATTTACCGACACACTTGTGCCGTCTGCTTTATAAAATGGAAGCGGTTTTGTTTCGTTTGTCTCAAACAAATATCCTTCTGCCCAAATTCCTTTGAAATAAAGTGCATTTAATAAATACATCTTGCCCGATAGCTCATTAATAATTTTTTTAATCAACCCATTGGTATTGTCAGAACACCATTTGTTTATTGTTCCAACTGCACTTGGTGAATTAAAATCAAGTTCTTTTGCTTCTGCGTTGTACCAATTTTTATTAACATCATAAAATGATTGTTTTACAGGAAATCCCTTATCTGTCCATATAGAATTTGCTATTGCCAATGTAGTGGACTTATCTGTTTTATAAAGAGCCTCCCATATTTTTTTAAAATACTCGTTTACCTGACTAAAAGAATAGCTATCAAAAGCCATTGTGGTGCGAATAGCCTGCTCTGTTTCCGTATCTGCGCCGTTCAAAAGCATAGCCAAAGCCATACTCAAACTAAATGGTGAAAGTACAATGTTTTCCTTGTCTGTATTTTCGCTATATGATGTTGCAAAAAAGTCCAAAGCGAAATTTTTGGTAACATTGTTTAATTGTATTTCTGTTGCATTTAGTTCAATATTTATTGGCGGTGTTTTTACTGTTGTTTCGTTTTCGTTTTTGTCGCACGCCGCAAAAAGCGTACAAAAAAGAAGAATTTTTAATGTATTTTTCATCGTTTTTTATTTTTTAATTTAGTTATTATTATTTAAAAATTATATCCAAGGATTAAACATAAACTTCTATTTCCTGATTTTACATATCCTCCATGTACTTTATTATATAGTCCAAATTCATATCCTACACCTGCGTATATGTTATGAAATGTTGTTCCAATTCCAATCTTTAATCCCCAATCAAATCGTTCGTATCCCATGTCATAAGGGCTATGAGAAGAGTTTGCGACTTTTTTGGTTTCTCTTTTTCCACCAATTCCATAAGCTACATACAGACCTGCTAAGGGTTGTATTGTTACATCATTTGATATTATAAAATCATAATTTAACACTAATGGAACTTGTAGGTAAATTAAATTTATATCCACCATGGAACTATGAAATGGCATTCCAATAATTTCATAATCTTCATATCCTTTAGACGTTAAATACAAACCAGTTTCAAAATGCAGGGGGTTATGCGTCGATAACAATCGCTGATACGATGCTCCAAAATCAAAGCCGATTCGTGAGCCTGTATCACCTTTTGGCTTATGCATCATAGTTGATGAATTTATTCCCGCCCTGATACCAAAAATATTTTTTTGTAGCCCTTGTGCTGTAAGGGTTGTTACAAAAAGCAAAGCAATTAATGCTGACAAGTATTTTTTCATTTATCTAATGGATATATTCTATTAAAATCATTTTTTAACTTTTTTGAACTCAAAAGGCTGTACCCTATGTTTATTGAAAAACTTTTGTTTTTAATTGTATATCCATCATAATATCCCTTTCCTATATCTGCTGTACTAATATCATATGCTAAACCTAAGTATATTTTATAAAATGTTGCACCTACACCTAATCTAAACCCAAAATCAAAATTTTTAAAACTATCATATCCAAAAGAATTTACAACTTCGTTTCGGTAAAATGCTAAGCCATACAGTGGTTCAACATACGTTAATTTTGTTTTACCACCTATTCCATACGCCAAATACATACCGACAAAAGGCTCTATGCGTATATTATCATTAATATTAATATGATAATTAAATA